>NZ_JAJNAN010000004.1:0-126646 GCF_022227565.1 Ectothiorhodospira sp. 9100 | reverse complement strand
TTTTCCGAGATATGCCGGCTACAAACACCACAACACCCCCAAGCCTATCCCGCAGTCTGCTCTGGTGACGCTCAAATCGGGGGATCACTTCTTTCCGGTAACCTGCCTGTGCAGGAATTCGGCCCACCCAGTCCCAGCCCAAGGCCTCCACGGCGCGAAACCAGGGCTTCTTGAAACCGGCGTCCGTGACGATCACCGGGCAGACTCCGGCGGGCAAAACCTCCGAGAGGTGCTTCAAAAAGTCCTCCTGGATCTGGCGGTTAGCGTACTTGGCCTGAGGGTGACACTCCTGGTACAGGGTTCTTCCCTGACCGCCTACGGGCACCGAGGCACGCAGCACATGAATGCTCTCATCCACTGCCACCGGCGACCAATCCACCAGAATCACCGGGCGCTCTTCCTGCCCCAGCAGCCAGTGGGTCATGGCCTGATAAACCGTCATCGCCTCCCGATGCATCCTGGGATTACCCACCAGCCGATCCATCTGCTTGATGCTCGCCTTTTCCGTGATCTGCCGCTGCGATGCCCGGCCAAGACCAGTCACCGAGGTGGTCTGTCCGCCCAGGGCCGCCGCCGTGGCGGTCAGCAGCGCATTGAAGCGGGTGCGGTGAATGGATTGACAAGCAACCCCCAGGTTTGCGTGAATCAGATCTGTGGCGTGCATCGGCTCGTTTCGTGGCTCTTTTTTGGCGTGGTAACCTTAAAGAAACACGATCTTGCCGGTGCATGTCCACCCCTACCTCCTTTTATCCCACTGTTTCACAAGGAATTGTGCCCGCGAAAACGTGGGGATACCTCAGAAGCAGAGCACTAACCTGGCCTCAATTTCGTCCAGCAACGTGATGTCTTGTCCGCTGCCCTTTCCTCCGGCAGAAGAACAGCTTCAGATATTGAGCTTCCTCAACCACGAAACCGCCCGCATCGACGCCTTGGTGGAGGAGCAGCAGCGCCTGATCGAACTGCTCAAGGAGAAGCGCCAGGCGGTGATCTCCCATGCCGTCACCAAGGGGCTTGATCCCGATGTGCCGATGAAGGACTCCGGGGTGGAGTGGCTGGGGGAGGTGCCGGCGCATTGGAACGTAGTGAAGTTTAAGTATCTGATCGCCGAGTTTGAACAGGGCTGGAGTCCCCAATGTGATGGTGACCAAGCAGAAACGCTTGATGAGTGGGGCGTGCTAAAAGTGGGTTGTGTGAACTATGGTGTGTTTGATCCCACTGAAAACAAGCGCCTTCCGGATAACTTAGAACCTCGCCCCGAACTCTCGATACGTAAAGATGACCTGCTTATCTCACGTGCAAACACCCGAGACCTCGTAGGTAGCGCAGCACATGTACCAATGGATTACCCAAAGCTAATGGCTAGCGATAAAATTTTTGTCGTGCGTTTACATCAACGGATCTGTAGGTCTCGATATGCGGTCGTATATCTTTTCGGGAAAGGTGTCCGACATCAGATCGAATTGCAAGCGACCGGCGCAAGCAGTTCAATGCTCAATATTGGACAAGGCGCTATTAGAGAGCTTTGGATTCCCTTACCCCCTGACTCGGAACAGGATCGCATTGTTCATGAGCTTGAAAAGAGAGAAGCTGATTTTGCAGCTCTTGAGCAAGAGACTGTCCGACATATGCGAATACTTAACGAACGCCGCTCCGCCCTCATCTCCGCCGCCGTCACCGGCAAGATCGACGTGCGCGGCTGGCAGGCCGACCAGCAATCCAAGCAACCTGAGATATTGATGGCCGCTGAGACGCGGGCCACCTACGGCTAAGGCAAGGAGGCGATTGATGAAGTTTGAAACCTTCGAGGCCGGGCGCTGGGTGCCGCAGTACCAGTACAAGAGCTTCAGCCCGGTCACCGTGAACCACGAATGGAGCTGGGACGACGCGCAGATCACTCGGCTTGCGTGTAAGGCACAGGGGCCTGAATTGACGCAGGCTTCCTCTTGTGTAAAGGATATGGCCTTATCCTTACATATAGGTCTTCTTGTGTAAGGCTGGCGCCAGTATCGACCTGATGATCGATGTCTGTTAACAACACCTCCCATGCCTCTCTTCGAAGCGCATCCCGGGAGGTTATTTTTTGTGTGCTCAGCGCCAACATCGTAGGCTGAGGCAAACAAAGCCTGATTCGCAGGGGAATCTATGGCCGACAGCAGGGAAACCCAGTTCCAGCAGGACATCATCGACGCCATGGAGTCGGGCGGCTGGAAAGTCGGCACTGCCAGCGGCTATGACCGGGCCTCGGCCCTCTATACCGAGGATCTGCTGGGGTACATCCAGGACGCCTGGCCCGAGCGCTGGGAGAAGTTCTGCAAGGCCAACCCCCAGGCCCCGGATAAGGTGTTGGTGCAGAAGCTGGTGCGTGAACTGGAGCGGGCCGGCACCCTGGAAGTGCTGCGCCATGGCTTCAAGGTGCCGGGGGTCAAGTTCGATCTGTGCAGCTTCCAGCCCGACCACGGCATGAACCCGGATTCCCTGGCCCGTTATCGGGCCAACCGCCTGCGGGTGGTGCCGGAGGTGTCCTATTCGCCCCATGCCCGCGAGAAAGGGCAGGGGAGTGGGAGCTATGACCCGCGCCTGGATCTGGTGCTGTTCGTCAACGGCATCCCTACCGCCACCCTGGAACTCAAGAGCCAGTTCAAGCAGACGGTGGAGAACGCCAAGCGTCAGTATCGCAAGGACCGGCCGGTGAAAGACCCAGTGACCCGCAAGCCGGAACCTTTGCTCACCTTCAAGCGCGGCGCCCTGGTCCATTTCGCCGTCAGCCAGGCCGAGGTGGCCATGACCACCCGGCTGGCCGGCAAGGACACCGGTTTCCTGCCCTTCAACCGGGGCACGGAGGAGGGCGGGGCAGGCAATCCGCCACCCGCCGATGCGCAAAGCTATGCCACCGCCTACCTGTGGGAAGATGTCTTCGCCCTGGAGGCCTGGCTGAAGATCATCGGCCGCTTTCTGCACTTGGAGCAAGAGACCGAGGAGGACTTCCACGGCCGCCGCCAGACCAAGGAGACGCTGATCTTCCCCCGTTACCACCAGTGGGAAGTGGTCAACCGGCTGATTGAGGCCACCCGGACCGAGGGGCCGGGACGGCGTTATCTGGTACAGCACAGCGCCGGGTCGGGCAAATCCAATTCCATCGCCTGGACCGCTCACCAGTTGGCCAACCTCTACGCCGAAGACGGCACCACAAATCCGTCGGGAACGGATTTGGACAGCCGTAGGCTGGCCCGAAGGGCGGACTCCAGGGATGGAGTCCGCAAACTGTTCAACTCGGTGATCGTGGTCACCGACCGCACGGTGCTCGACAGCCAGTTGCAGGAAACCATCTACCAGTTCGAGCATGCCCACGGCGTGGTCTGCCCCATCACCCGGGACATAGGCAGTCAGAGCAAGTCGGAGCAGCTGGCCGAGGCCCTGGCCAACCACACTCGCATCATCATCGTCACCCTGCAGACCTTTCCCGCCCTGTTCGATGCCCTGGACAAGCGCCCCAAGCTGGCCCAGGGCCACTATGCGGTGATTGCCGATGAGGCCCATTCCTCCCAGACCGGCAGTTCCGCCAGCAAGCTCAAGGCCCTGCTGGCGGCCGCGGGAGAGGAGGTGGAGGACGATGCCGGCGAGATCAGCGCGGAGGCCATGCTGGACGCCGCTGTGGCCTCCCGTCGCCCCAGTGAGCGCATCAGCTATTACGCCTTCACCGCCACCCCCAAGGCCCGGACCCTGGAACTGTTCGGTCGGCCACCGGACCCGGGTCGCCCCTCATCGGCGGACAACAAACCCGAGCCGTTTCACCTGTACTCCATGCGCCAGACCATTGAGGAGGGTTTCATCCTGGACGTGCTGCGCAACTACGTGACCTACAGCACTGCCTGGAAACTGGCCCATCCCGATGGGGAAGACCATGAGGTGGATTCCAAAAAGGCTTCGCGCACCCTGGCCCGGTGGGTGCGCCTGCACCCCTACAACATCGCCCAGCGAGTGGAGGTGATCGTCGAGCACTTCCGCGACAACGTGCGTCATCTGCTGGATGGCCAGGCCAAGGCCATGGTGGTCACCGCCAGCCGTCAGGAGGCGGTGCGCTACCAGCTGGCCATGGGCCGCTACATCAAGGACCAGGGTTACGAGGATGTTCACCCCATGGTGGCCTTCTCCGGCAGTGTGCCGCCCGATGAGGAGATCCCTGAGGAGGTGACCGAGACCAGTACCCTGCTCAATCCAGGGCTGAAGGGTCGCGACCTGGCCAAGGCGTTCGACACCGACGAGTACAACGTGATGATCGCCGCCAACAAGTTCCAGACCGGCTTCGATCAGCCCATGCTGTGCGCCATGTACGTGGACAAGAAGCTGCAAGGCGTGGACTGCGTACAGACCCTCTCCCGCCTGAACCGACTGTTCCCCGGCAAGCAGACCTTCATCCTGGACTTTTTCAACGATGCCCAGGAGGTGCTGGAGGCCTTTGCCCCCTATTACCGCAAGGCCGAACTGGCGGACGTGTCCGATCCCCAGGTGGTGTTTGACCTGCAGCGCAGCCTGGATGCCAGCGGCATCTACCAGTGGCCCGAGGTGGCGGGCTTTGCCCGGGCCTTTTTCGATCCCAAGGCCCCGGCAGCCAGTCTCAGTTACCACTGCCGCCCGGCCCAGGAGCGGTTCCGGCAACGCTATCAGGCCATTCTCGACCAACAGCAAACGTGGCGGGAGGCCCGTGATCAGGCCGAGCGCAGCGGCGACGACAAGGGGCTGAAACGCGCCGAGCAGGAACTCAAGGATGCCGGTACCACCCGCGACGAACTGGATTTGTTCCGCAAGAACCTGGCCAGTTTCGTGCGCACCTATGAATTCCTCAGCCAGATCGTCACCTTCGACGACACCGAATTGGAACAGCTGTGCGTGTTCGCCCGTCACCTCCACCCGCTGCTGCGCCTGGACCGACTGCTGGATGATGACGCCATCGACGTCAGCGAACTGGAATTGACCCATTACCGCCTGACCAAGCGGGAGGAAAAGCGCCTGCGCCTGGAGGATTCAGACGGGGATTACGGTCTCAAGCCGATCAGCGAGGTGGGCTCGGGCAAGCCCCACGATCCGGAGAAGCAGCGCCTGGACGAGATCATCGAAAGACTCAACGACCTCTACGGCGCCGAAGTTAGCGACGATGACAAGCTGCACTGCGCCAATGGCATTGCCGACCGCATCGAGCGGGATGAGGCGGTGATGGCCCAGGTGCGCAGCCACAGCGAGGCGCAGGTCATGCACGGCCTGTTCCCCAAAAAGGTCACCGATGCGGTGCTGGATGCCCTGAGCGATCATGAAAAGCTCAGCTTGCCGGTGCTGGAGAATGAGAAGGCCGGTAGGGAGTTTGCGTTGCTGATCTTGAAGTTGCTGGCGGGGCGGTCAGTGGAGGATCGGGTTTTGGGTCACGGAGATCAGTGATTCCTTGCAGGCGATCTCGGGATGGTGGGTAAAAGTGGGGGGGGGTAATTTTTGAATTTCGGCCAAAAACGAAAAAGGCCTAGCACCTCGTCGATGCTAAGCCTTTGATTTATATGGCGCGCCCGGAAGGATTCGAACCTCCGACCACCTGGTTCGTAGCCAGGTACTCTATCCAGCTGAGCTACGGGCGCGCTGAATTGGAAGCGCGCATTATGGCCATCCTGGCCCCCCGCGTCAAGTCCAGGAAAGGAGAAATTTTCGGGTGGTTCCTTGATGCCCGCGTGTTGACCGTTTGCAGCGTGGGGGCAATACTGCCAGAAAACCACGCAAATCCTGTCGAGGAGCCACATGCCCGATCTTCCCGAGACACCGTCCACTGCTGCGCGACCGGATCTGGACTGGAGCCAGGTGCGCGAGACCGTGATGATGCTGCAACTGGCGGTGGCGCAGATCGAGCGGACCATGCGCGATGGTAACGACTCCGTCGAAACCCTGACTGCGTCGTTCACCCATATGGTGGGGAAGACCCAGGTGATTCACGCGGCCGCCGATGGACTGGAAGATAGCCAGGAGAAACAAAGTATCCTGGAGAACTGCAGCGCCGTGGAGTCCAGCATGTCCGACGCCATCGTGGCGTTCCAGTTCTACGACCGACTCTCCCAGCGTCTCAGCCACATTGGCAACAGCCTTGAGGGGCTGGCGGAACTGGTGTCCGACTCCAGGCGGCTGTACAACCCCTATGAGTGGAGTGGTCTGCAAAGCGCGATCCGCGCCAAGTACACCAACGAACCAGACCGGGCAATGTTCGATGCCATGCTGGCCGGTGCCAGTATCGAAGAGGCCCTCAAGCACTCCGAGCCATCATCCAGGGATGACGATATCGAGCTGTTCTAGCCTGCTAGCCCTTCGATTCCGGCGCAAACAGGGCGTTGATCATGTCGGCGTCGATCGGCGGTTCGTCCTCGCTGCGCTTGTCGTCCCCGTAGACATTGTCCGCCAGCTTCTGCTTGCGGGCCTGCATGGCCAGGATCTTCTCTTCCACGGTGTTTTCCGTGATCAGCTTGTAAACGAACACCGGTTTGTCCTGGCCGATGCGGTGGGCCCGGTCCGTGGCCTGGGATTCCACTGCCGGATTCCACCAGGGGTCGTAGTGGATCACCGTATCGGCCTCGGTGAGATTCAGGCCCACGCCGCCGGCCTTGAGGCTGATCAGCATGAGGTTGGCGTGGCCGTTGCGGAAGATATCCAGCGCCTCTTCGCGCTTGCGGGTCTGCCCGGTGAGCTTGGAGTAGCCGATGCGGGCCTTTTTCAACTCCTGCTCGATCAACCCCAGCATGGTGGTGAACTGGGAGAACAGCAGCACCCGGCGGCCTTCGTCCAGAAGCTCCGGGAGGATCTCCATAAGCATCTGCAGCTTGGCCGAGGGGGCGGAGTCGGCCTGGGCGCTAGCGGGCAGCAGGCGCGGATCGCAACATACCTGACGCAACTTGAGCAGGGCATCGAGCACCATGATATGGCTGCGGGCCAGGCCGCGCTTGGCGATGGCATCGCGCACCTTCTTCTCCATGGCCAGGCGGATGCTCTCATAAAGGGCGGCCTGCTTGCCGCTGATGGGGGTGCTGCGCAGCAGCTCGGTCTTGCCGGGCAGTTCCGTGGCGACGATGTCCTTGGTGCGTCTGAGCATGAAGGGGGTGGTGCGCCGGGTGAGGCGCCTGAGCTTGTCGCCATCGTTGTGTTTTTCGATGGGTGTGCGGTACTGGCGGGAGAAGTGTTCCTGGTTGCCCAGAAAACCCGGCATCAGGAAATCGAACTGGGCCCACAACTCCCCCAGGTGGTTCTCCATGGGTGTGCCGGTGAGGCAGAGGCGATGGGGCGCCTTGATGCGACGTACCACCTGGGAGGCCTGGGCGCGAGGGTTCTTGATCTGCTGGGCCTCGTCCAGGATCAGAAAGCTGAAATCCTGGGCCAGAAGTTCCTGGCTGTCTCGCGGGAGCAGGGGGTAGGTGGTCAGGGCCAGGTCCATCTCGGGTAACTGCTCGTAGTATTGCTTGCGGTCCGGTCCATGCAGGGTGAGCACCTTGAGGCCGGGGGTGAACTGCTCCGCCTCGCGGCGCCAATTGCTCATCAGACTGGTGGGCGCGACGATCAGGGCCGGATGGTCGAGACGACCGGCCTGCTTCTCGATGGCCAGGTGCGCCAGGGTCTGCACGGTCTTGCCCAGCCCCATGTCATCGGCCAGCACGCCGCCCAACTGGTATTCGCGCAGGAACTGCAGCCAGTTTAAGCCCTGCTGCTGATAGGCGCGCAGGTCTCCCCGGAAGTCCCGGGGTGGTTCGACCGGGGTGAGGGTCTCGAACTGGGTGAGACGGCGCGCCATGTGTTGCAGATCCTGGCCACCCTGGATCTTGGCATCCCCCAGTTCCAGCAGCCGGGGTGCATCCAGGCGGGACAGGCGCAGGCTCTCCTGCCCGGGTGCCAGGTGGTCGTACAGGTCGATAATGGCCTGCAGCACGGGTTCGATCTGCTCGCGGGTCACCTGCACGTAACTGCCATCCTGCATGGGCAGGGCCAGGGTGGGCGGCAGACGCCCGGGTTGATAGCTGCCGATGAGTTCGCTCACCAGGGGCAGCAGGGGCACCTTGCGGCCGTCCACCTCCAGGTCAAAATGCAGATCGAACCAGCCGTTGCCTTCGTCCACCTGGGCGTGGACGTCCTCAGCCACATCCAGTCGCGGGATGTCCCCTTCTTCGTGATGGATGCGCCAGCCTTCCTCCTTCAGTCGGGGGAGTGCCTGGTTGAGTACTTCCAGCCAGCGGGTCATGATCACCTGCTGGCTGATGCCCAGGGTGGCCAGGGTGAATTCACCGGACACCCTGGGGTTGCGCACCAGCCCCTCCTGGCTGAGTCGTTCGATGGCCTTTTCTTCCCCGGCCAGGTCCCGGTGTATCTCCACGATGGCGCCATTGGCCTTGCCCATGGCGATGGGGGTCGGGTGATCGGGCGCGAGTGTCAGATCTTCGTAGATGAACTGCAGATTCAGGACTGAACGGGTCAGGTTCAGCGGGTCCACCCGCACGGTCAGGAGTGAAATCGGGGTTACATCCTTCACCGCGCGCAGGTTCAGTGCCTTGGGTTTGGGCAGTTGGGGGTAGTGAACCGCCAGGGTCTCGCTCACCTCCTGCAGTTCCTCGGGCGGGACGGGTGGCGCCTCCGGGATGCGACTGATCCAGCCGGCATCAAGACCCTCCGGAATCATCAGCCCGCCCACCTCGTGGGTTTCCAGGTCCACATAGCGGGGCGGACGCAGGTCCATGGGCAGCCCGCCCTGGGGGTCGGTTTGGGCTACCAGGCGGAACTCTCCAGCCTCTTCCACCCAGGTCAGGTCCACCGGTCGAGGTTCCCCCGGGTGCAAGGGTTGAACGCGATCCCGCCCCAGGAACAGCCGTCCTGTGCCCAGCATTAGATCCATGGCGATCCCGCTCGCCAGTCCCTGAAGTTTGACCGGTGTCTGCAAACGCGGGTCACTCACATGGAGTTGCTTGAGGATGTCCCGATCGGTGTCGCACAGATACGCCGGTGGCGTTCCGTAAGGATTCATCAGCGAGGGCATGCCCACTTCGCGTCCCAGGGCGGTTTGGCCGTTCTTTTTTGTCTTGGCTATGCGGAAGGTGACCGCGAACCCGGAGCTCACGCCGGTCTCGATTCTGTCCAGTTGGTAGATGAGGAACTCGTCGCTGGTGCGTTCCGTGGGGCCTTGCGGGGCGTCTGGTGCCGTCTCCAGCAGCCAGTCAGTGAAGTGGTGCCCTTCATCCGGCATGGAAATGATGGCTTCGCCGTCGATGTAGGCCAGGCAGGCCGCCACCATGTGCTTGCACTGGATGCCGACGGGGCAGGTGCAATCCCCGAATACGCCCAGGGTCCGCCGGTCCCGTCCGGGCTTGGCCACCACGGTCTGGTGGTAGATTTCATCCCGACCGCCCTCGGTTTCCGCGATGAAATACAACTCGTCCGGGTTGTCCTGGATCACATCCACGAAGATGACCCGGTCTTCCTGGAAATATCTCTTTCCTCGCTGGAAGGTGCGATGGTCGACAGCGTTTTTGATGATATCCAGCGTGAGGGGTGGGCGACTGCGTGGTTTGGGCATGGCTTGGATCGGTCACGGGGATCAGAGGCCGCAAAGGCTAACACAGCATGGAGCCTTGATGACCCTGCGGGTTGCCCAGGATGGGGTCCACCTCAATCAGCAGCCGTCAGGTTGAACGGGGGCTGTACCCATCGTCTTGCGGGCGCTTCGCGAAGCGCCCGTACAGGATGCCCTGTGGGAAACGGATTGCATACCTGGCAACGTCCGGCACGCAATAGCCATGCTTGCGAAATGGTTGGCGGGGCCTCGCTCGTTCACCGTCATAGGTCGCGCCGGTCAGTCGTCGTCATCATCATCCTCATCGTCATCATCATCCACGACCGTGATGGGGCGGTAGATCTCCACCCGGTCGCCGTTCTGGACGGGATTGTCCAGCTTGCAAAACTTGCCGAAGATGCCCACCTTCTGGCTGTCTAGGTCGATGTCGGGGAACCGCTTGAGGATGCCGGATTGCTCGATGGCCTGCTGCACGGTGGCCCCCTCGGGGAGGTCCACCTTGAGCCAGGCCCGGTCATTGGGGTCGCTGTAGGCTACGCCGACGCGCATGGCAGTGCTCCTGTGCTGTGTTGAAAGAACGACCCTCACCCCAACCCCTCTCCCGAAAGCGGGAGAGGGGCTATGTCTTTTGCTCCCTTCTCCCTTCCGGGGAGAAGGGCCGGGGATGAGGGGTGGCGGCGGGCACTCTGCCTCCACAAAACCCGGTCTCATTCATGCCTCAGCCACCTTCATCGACGCCGCCCGGGCCGCCAGCCGGGTATCCAGCACCCGCTTGCCGGCCAGGATGAAGCCCAGGGCCAGGAAGGCGCCGGGGGGGAGGATCATGAGCAGAAAGCCGCGGTAGTCGGGGATCAGTGTCATCTCCATCCAGGCAAATCCATCCCCCAGCAGCCGGGCGTCGGCGAACAGGGTGCCGCTGCCGGGGATCTCGCGCACGGCGCCGAGCACCACCAGGATCAGGGTGAAACCCACCCCCATGGCGAGGCCGTCCACCACGGCGCGGTGCACCGGCTGGCGCGAGGCGAAGGATTCGGCGCGCCCCAGGATGGCGCAGTTGGTGACGATCAAGGGGATGAACAGGCCCAGGGCCTTGTGCATCTCATACAGATACGCGTTCATCACCAGATCCACCAGGGTGACCAGGGCGGCGATGAGCAGGATGAATACCGGGATGCGCACCTCCGGGGTGATGATGCCCCGGAACATGGAGATGAGCAGGGCGGCAGCCACCATGACGAAGGTGGTGGCCAGACCCATCCCCAGGCCGTTGGTGGCGGTGCCGGTGACCGCCAGCAGGGGGCACAGGGCGAGCATCTGGGCCATGACCACGTTGTTGTCCCAGATGCCGTCCCGGAACAGGCGGCGGTAGTCATCCAGGATGAGTCGGGCGGGGTGGGTCATGGCGTGGGCTCCTGTGTTGTGTGCAGATCAGGGGCCGGGTGCCCGCCGCTCCCCTCATCCCCGGCCCTTCTCCCCAGGGGGGAGAAGGGAGAGTGAGTATTGTCGATTTGCATGGCGCGAGAGACCATGAGCCCCTCATCCCCGGCCCTTCTTCCCGGAGGGGAGAAGGGAGAGTGGGTGGGGGTTGTTTGAGGGGACTGGTGGGTCATGAGCCCCTCTCCCGTGAGCGGGAGAGGGGTTGGGGGGAGGGCCGACGAAGCCGATTCATCGCCGCGCTGCAGCAGGGTTGAGCGATGCTGCTCAAACACCTCCAGCCCATCGCGCACCGCATTCACCACCACCCGGGGGGTGATGGTGGCGCCGGTGAACTGGTCAAAGATGCCGCCGTCCTTCTTCACCGCCCAGTCCTCACGGGGCGGTTCTCCAAGGCTCAGGCCACCAAACGACAGGATCCACGGATCCCGGGCCACCTCGATCTTGTCCCCAAGGCCCGGGGTCTCCTTGTGCCTCAGGACCCGCACGCCCAACACCTCCCCATCGGCGTCCACCCCCATGAGGATATCGATGGGCCCCGCATAACCGCGCCCCGTCATCTGAAAGGCCACCGCCGACACACGTCCTTCCTGGCGGGCCCGGTAGACCTCAAGGGTGCGGCCATCGGCCCTTTGCAGTTGATAGGTGTCCTGCTGGGGCTGGTTGTCATGCAGTGCGGCGGGGAGCACCTGCTCCAGGGTCTGGCGGAAATCCTCCGCCTGGCGCTCGGCGATGGTGTCCCGGGTCTGCATGTCGGTGATCACCAGCACGGCGCTGGCCATCAAGGCGATGCCGCCGAGCAGGGCGGAGTGGTAGCCAACACGCTGGCGATAACTGGGTTGGGCCACGGTGGTCATGGGCGTTTCTCCGTGACGGGGGCGGCCTGGGCTGGAGCTTTGGGCTCCAGGGGCTTGCCACCGCGGGTGCGGCCATAGGTGCGCGGCCGCAGGTAGTGGTCGATCAGCGGGGCCAGGCCGTTCATGAGGATGATGGCGAAGGCGATACCCTCCGGATAACCGCCCCAGGTGCGGATCACGTAGATCAGCAGGCCACAGCCGGCACCGAAGATCAGGCGACCGCGCATCGTGCTGGGGGAGGTGACCGGGTCGGTGGCGATGAAGAAGGCCGCCAGCATGGCGCCGCCTGAGATCAGGTGCAGACCCGGACCGGCGTAGCGCTCGGGGTCGATGAGCATGAATATCGTGGCCAGCGCCGCCAGGGTGCCCAGCATGGCCACCGGGATCTCCCAGCTGATGATGCGCCGGACCATGAGCAGCAACCCACCGGCCAGGAGCAGCAGGGCCGAACCCTCGCCCATGCTGGCGGGGATGAAGCCCAGCGCCTGCTGCATGGGGTCGTACACCCCCGGCAGGGTCTCGGACAGGCCCAGATCACGACTGAAGCCGGTCTGGGTCTCGCCCAGCACGGTGGCCCCGGTCATGGCATCGGGGATCGCTGCAAGACCAAAGGTGATGGCCAGCCCTTCGATGAAGCCCGGCGAACCCTCGGCAAACATCGGCTGGGGCGTCACCCAGGTGGTCATCTCCAGGGGAAAGGACACCAGCAGGGCCACCCGGGCCAGCATGGCCGGGTTGAACAGGTTCTGCCCCAGGCCACCGAACACGTGCTTGCCCACGATAATCGCAAATCCGGCCCCCAGTACCGCGATCCACCAAGGCGCCCAGGGGGGCAGGGTCAGGGCCAGCAGCAGCCCGGAGAGCAGGGCCGAGCCGTCCATGAGAAAGGGTGTGACCGGGCGTTGGGCAATGCGCAGGCTCATCACCTCGAAGGCGATGGCCGCCAGCACGGTGATCAGCAAAAGGTTCAGCGCCGGCCAGCCGAACAGATACACGCCAAAGGCCGTGGCGGGCAGCAGGGCCAGAATGACCCAGCCCATCTGGCTGGTCACGCCGCCGGGGGCGTGGGTGTGGGGTCCGCTGACGGGGGTCGTGGTGGTCATGGGTCAGGCCTCCGCCTTGTCCTTGTCGGTGGTCTTGGCGGGCGCGGGCGTCTCCTTGGCCTCGGCCTGCTGGGCGCGTTTCTTCTTGGCCGCCTCCCGCTCCGCCTTCTTGCGGGCCGCCGCCTCGGCCTTGGCCTTGGCTTCGGCCTCCTGGCGGGCGCGTCGTTGCTGGGCCAGTTCCTTCAGTTCCTCCTGGCGACGCTGCTGCTCGCGCCGATCCCCCAGTACGCCCTTGGCATGCTGGAAGTACTGCACCAGGGGGATATGGGAGGGGCACACGTAGGAGCAGGAACCGCAGGCCACACAGTCCATCAAGCCATGGGCCGCGGCGCCGTCCATGTCCTCGCTACGGATGCGCGAGGCTATCTCCAGGGGCATCAGGCCGCAGGGACAGGCGGCCACGCAGCGCCCGCAGCGGATGCAGGGCATGGGGTCATCGATATTGATCTCGGCGGCGGTGAGGGCGATCACACCGTTGGTGCCCTTCACCACCGGCACCTGGGCGTGGGGCATGATCTGGCCCATCATGGGGCCGCCCATGAGCAGCCGCGCTGGCGTCTCCCGGGTGCCGCCGCAATAGGCCAGCAGTTCTTCCACCCGGGTGCCCAGAGGCACCTGCAGGTTTGCGGGTCGTTGCACTGCGCCGCCACCCACGGTGACGATGCGGCTCACCAGGGGCCGGCGCATGCGCACGGCCCGGTGCACCGCGTAGGCCGTGCCCACGTTGTGCACGATCACGCCGATGTCGGCCCCCAGCTTGCCCGCCGGGATCTCGCGGCCGGTCACCGCCTTGATCATGTGTTTTTCCGAGCCCATGGGGTAGCGGGTGGGCACGGACATGGCTTCCAGATGATCCATTTCGTAGAGGTGTTCCTGGAGGGCGGCCAGGGCCTCGGGCTTGTTGTCCTCCACCACGATCAGGGTGTGCCGGGCGCCCAGGGCATGGCGCATGATGCGCACACCGTCGATGACTTCCTGGGTGCGTTCGCGCATCAGGCGGTCGTCGCAGGTGAGGTAGGGTTCGCACTCCGAGCCGTTGATCACCAGGGTGTCGATGGTGTGGCGACTGCCCAGGTTGAGCTTGATGGCGGCAGGAAAGGTGGCACCACCCATGCCCACCACACCCGCCTCCGCGACTCGCTGGGCGATCACTTCCGGCTCCAGATTGAGGGCGTGCTCGGGCTCGGGTTCGTCTGTCCAGCGGTCCTCGCCGTCGACTTCGATGACGATGGTCTGCACCGCCAGACCGCTGGGGTGTGGGGCCGGATGCGGCTCCACGGCCACCACCGTGCCCGAGGTGGGGGCATGCACCGCCGCCGAAACAGGTCCGCTGCCGGCGGCGATCATCTCACCCTTGAGCACCTTTTGGCCCGCCTGCACCCGGGGCTGGGCGGCGGCCCCGATGTGCTGCTGCACCGGCACATACAGGCGCTCGGGCAAGGGCAGGGTCTGAATGGGCAGGTGACTGGTGGCCTGCTTGCGGTCTTCCGGGTGCACGCCACCCTGGAATGCCCGGCGCTTGAAGAGGAATGAGAGCATGGCGGTCACCTCAGCGGGCTTCGGGTTTGGACCAGCGCCAGGTGCGCAGGGTGGGGGGGTCGGGCACCAGCACCAGACCGTTGGTGGGGCACACCTCCACGCACTTGCCACAGCCGTTGCAGGCCTCGGTGAACACCGTGTGGATCTGCCGGTTGGCGCCCATGATGGCGTCGGTGGCGCACACCTTGTAACAGCGGGTGCAGCCGTTGCACTGATCCTCTTTGATCCGGGCAAAGACCGGCGCCTCCTCCTCCATGCCCGACAGATCCACGCTCACCGAGAGCTTGTCCGCCAGTTGCTGGGCCAGGGCCTTGCCGCCTGGTGGGCAGAGGGTCACGGGGGCCTCATGGGCGGCCAGGGCCTGGGCCGCGCTGGGGCAGCCGGGCAGGCCGCACTGGCCGCAGTTGGTGCCCGGCAGCATGGCCTCGATCTCGTCCACCAGGGGGTCTTTCTCCACCTTCAGGTACTTGGCGGCCATACCCAGGGCATAACCCAGGAGCAGACCCATGGCGGTCAGGACAACGATGGCTGCGTACATGGTTTGATCTCCTGTTCGGGGCGCGTCAGGCGAAGTCCAGACCGGCGAAACCCATGAAGCCCAGGGACAACAGTCCGGCCACGATGAAGGCAATGGGAGCGCCCGCGAAGGCCGCCGGCACGTTGTTCACGGCCAGGCGCTCGCGCAGGCCGGCGAAGATGACCATCACCAGAGTGAACCCCAGGGCGGCACCGAACCCGAAGGTCACGCTTTGCAGAAAGCCATGACCTTCCTGGACGTTGAGCAGGGCCACGCCCAGCACGGCGCAGTTGGTGGTGATCAGCGGCAGAAAGATCCCCAGCACCCGGTGCAGGGAGGCACTGGTCTTGCGAATGACCAGCTCCGTGAACTGCACCACGGCGGCAATCACCAGGATGAAGGAGAGGATGCGCAGGAAGCCCAGGTCCAGAGGTGCGAGCACGAAGTACTCCAGCAGCCAGCCGGCCACCGAGGCCAGGGTGAGTACGAAGGTGGTGGCCAGGCCCATGCTCAGGGCCGTGTCCAGCTTGTTGGACACCCCCATGAAGGGGCACAGCCCCAGGAACTGCACCAGCACCACGTTGTTCACCAGGGCTGTGCCCAACAGTAGCAACAGAAACTCCGTCACGGTGTTCACCTCGCTTGGATTGAGGGAGTTTCTGCATCTTGCGTGCCAAGGGGTGATGCACCCTTTAGACGCACCATTCATGGGGATTTGCCGTGGGTTTGCACCGACATGGTGCGATTCGGGCTGTGAGGATCGCGACAGCCAGGGCGACCGGTCCGCAGGGATGTGAGGTAACCGACAATCCCTCCATCACCCGCCCGTAGGGGCCGTTCGCGAACGGCCCGCGCGGTGCGTCCGGTGTGGGTGGCCTGTCGGGTGGGTGTCCACCACCCGCCGGTAGGGGCCGTTCGCGAACGGCCCGCGCGGTGTCTCCGGTGTGGGTGGCCTGGCTCTTGCATTAACGATAGGCAAACCGCGGCATCACCAAGAGACCTCGTCATGACCCGACCCCATCATCCCTTCCAATCGGCCAACGATCACACCATTCGCGTCGGCGAGGGCGCGTTGCCGGCCCGGCTGTTCTTCGAGGCGGTGGAACAATCCTCCATGGCCATCTCCATCACTGATGCCAAGGCGAACATCCTCTATGCCAACCCCGCCTTCACCCGCGTGACCGGGTACGAGGCATCGGAGGTCATGGGCGAGAACGAATCCCTCCTCTCGGATCGCCGCACGCCCAGCCTGGTCTACGAGACCCTCTGGGGACGCCTGCGCCAACTCAAGCCCTGGACCGGGGTGCTGGTGAATCGCCGCAAGGATGGCAGCCGCTACCTGGCCGAACTGAGCATTGCCCCGGTCCTGGATGCCCAGGAGCACCTTACCCATTACCTGGGCATGCACCGGGATGTGACGGAGATGCATCAACTGGAAGAACAGGTGCGCAATCAAAAGGCCCTGATCGAGTCCGTGGTGGATGCCGAGCCGGTGGTGATTGCCCTGCTGGACGAGGTGGGCAAGGTGGTGCTGGACAACCAGGAGTACAAGAAGCTGGAGGGGGACATGCGCGGCCAGGAGCCCGCCGAGGCCTTCCTCTCTGCCCTCTCCGAAAGCATGGGAGAGGACTTTGAGAAGGCCCGCATCAGCGGCCAGGGTTTTGTGGATCACGAGGTGCAGTTCGATCCGGGCGCGGGTCACGCACCCCGCTGGTTCTCCTGCTCCGGCACCTGGATCCGTGAGCGCGACAGCAGCGCCGATGCCTTCTTCGAGCCCCGCAAGGTGGAATACCTCATGCTGGTGGCCAAGGAGGTCACCGAGCTCAAGCGCCAGCAGGAGGAGATGCGCATGAACGCCCTGCGGGCCCTGACCGCCGAGAGCGAGCTGGTGGAGAGCATGCGCGAGACCCTGACCGGCGCCATCTACCAGATGCAGGGGCCGGTGAACATGATCGCCGCCGCCACCCAGTTGCTGGAACGTCGCCAGGGGGAGGGCGCGACCGATCCCCTGCTGACCGTCTTGCAGGACGCCCTGGCCTCGGGTCGCCAGGCCTTGCAGACCCTGGAGAACTGCATCCCGGATGAACGGGACGAGGCCATCGCCCCGGTCAACCTCAACGGCCTGCTGCGTGAAGTCCTTGGCCTGTCCACCCGGCGCCTGCTGACCTCCGGCGTGGTGGTGGACTGGGACCCGGCGCCGGTGCTGCCCAATGTGCTGGGCCGGGAAGGTCGGCTGCGGGGGATGTTCAAGCAGCTGGTGGACAACGCACTGGATGCCCTGGATGACAGCGGCAGTGGCCAACGTGAGATCCGCATCGCCACCCGGGCTCTGGAGGATGGGGTCCAGGTGGTCATCCAGGACTCGGGGCCGGGCATCCCCGAGTCCATGCGGTTGCGGGTGTTCGAACCCTTCTTCAGCACCAAGGGCCGCAGTGGCGGCGGGGCAGGGATGGGCCTGCCCATGGTGCAGGAGGTGGTGAACCAGCACGCTGGTCTGGTGGAAGTGGACCCCTCCTGGCAGCAAGGCTGCCGCATCCGCCTGGAGTTCCCCAATGCCTCACAGCGCAAACTCTGAATTGGACTCAGGAAGACCCATGGTGATTTCTCCCTCGGCAGTTGGTACGACGGGGCGCTTGCGCGCCCATGTGATCGAAATGCATCTGGACACGCTGTATCAGGTGAGTCAGGTGCTCAGTTGTTCCTCCGGATTGCAGGAGATTCTCTCCGGCGTGCTCCATGTGCTGCATGAATCTTCGGACATGCGCTGCGGCATGGTCTCGCTGCTGGATCCGGGCAGCGGCGAACTCATGGTGGGCGCTGCCCACACCGGTACCCGGGAAAAGGTGGAAAAGGTGCGCTATCGCCCCGGCGAGGGCCTGATGGGGGCCATCCTCAAGGAAGGGGATACGGTCATGGTAGATCGCATTGCCGATGAACCCCGGTTTCTGGATCGTATGGGGCTGTATGCCCCGGACCTGCCCTTTGTGGGTGTGCCCATTCGTGTGGGCGAGGACAACCCCATTGGCGTGCTGGCCGCCCAGCCCAGTCGTGGGGACGACGGCCTGCTGGAGGAGCGCGCCCGCTTCCTGGAGATGGTGGCCAACCTGCTGGCTCAGACCGTGCGTCGCGCCTGGGACCTGGAGCAGGAGCGCCGCGCCCTCACCGATGAACGCGACCGGCTGCGCCGCCAGGTGCGGGGTGGCTACCACCTGGATAATGTGGTGGGGCACTCCAAGGAGATGCGCCGGGTGTTCGAGCAGGTGCGTCAGGTGGCCAAGTGGCACACCACTGTGCTGGTGCGCGGCGAGACCGGCACCGGCAAGGAACTCATCGCCAATGCCATCCACTACAACTCACCGCGGGCCAATGGTCATTTCGTCAAGCTCAACTGCGCGGCCTTGCCAGACAACCTGCTGGAGAGCGAGCTGTTCGGACATGAGCGGGGCGCCTTCACCGGGGCCGTGTCCCAGCGCAAGGGGCGTTTCGAGCAGGCCGATGGGGGCACCATCTTCCTGGACGAGATCGGCGAGATCTCCCAGGCCTTTCAGGCCAAGCTGCTGCGGGTGTTGCAGGAAGGCGAGTTCGAGCGGGTGGGGGGTACGCGCACCCTCAAGGTGGATGTGCGCGTGATCGCCGCCACCAACCGGCCCCTGGAGGAAGACGTGGAACGGGGGGATTTCCGGGAAGACCTGTATTACCGGCTTAACGTCATGCCCATCTTCGTGCCCGCCCTGCGCAATCGCAGCGAGGACATCCCGGATCTGGCCCGATTCCTGGTGGACAAGCTCGCCAAGGCCCAGGGACGCCCGCTGGATATCACCGACAGCGCCATCCGCACGCTCATGAGGCATGAATGGCCGGGTAATGTGCGCGAGCTGGAAAACTGCCTGGAGCGGGCCGCCATCATGAGCGAGACCGGCACCATCGACCTGGATGCCATCAACCTCACCGGCCTGGAGGACAAGTTGCCGCTGGGTCGCAAGCCGGAGCCCGAGGTGGAGGTGGACCTGGATGACCCCGACCTGGATGAGCGTGAACGGGTGATTGCCGCCCTGGAGCGGGCCGGCTGGGTGCAGGCCAAGGCCGCCCGCCTGCTGGGCATGACGCCCCGGCAGATCGCCTATCGCATCCAGACCCTGAAGATCCGGGTGAGACAGTTCTGATCCATTGTGTCCTTCACCACAGCCTTTTCTGTGACATGTGCAACACGGATCGGGCCTTGAATTGGTAATGCCTTAAAAAACAGGACCTTGTATTGGTTTGGTTTCAGGCACGCCGTTTGCATAAACCCTCCCAAGACCAACCTTTCCCACCGCGAGACCGGCGGGCACCCCCAACGGGAGGACCGTGATGGACCTGAAAATCAAAAAGCTCAGCGATATTCCCGTCATCAAGCAGGCCGTCACCCCAGAGGGTGGGTGCGCAACCAGTGGCTGCGGCAGCGCCAATGACGCCACACCGGAACTGCCCCAGGCCATTCGCGAGAAGATCCAGGATCACCCCTGCTACTCGGAAGAGGCCCATCACCACTTTGCCCGCATGCACGTGGCGGTGGCGCCGGCCTGCAACATCCAGTGTCACTACTGCAACCGCAAGTACGACTGCGCCAATGAATCCCGCCCCGGTGTGGTGTCGGAGGTGCTCAAGCCGCACCAGGCCGTGAAAAAGGCCCTGGCCGTGGCGGCCAGCATCCCCGAGATGACCGTGGTGGGCATCGCCGGCCCCGGGGATGGCCTGGCCAACCCCACCCGCACCTTCCAGACCTTCCGCGGCATCCGCGAGCAGGCCGACGACATCAAGCTGTGCCTGTCCACCAACGGTCTGGCCCTGCCAGAGCACGTGGATGAGTTGGTGGCCCTGGGGGTGGATCACATCACCATCACCATCAACAGCATCGACCCCGAGGTGGGTGCCCGGGTTCATCCCTGGGTGATCTGGGAGAAGAAGCGGGTCTTTGGCGTCGAAGGGGCGCGTCTGCTCATCCAGCAGCAGCAAAAGGGCCTGGAAATGCTGGTGGAGCGGGGCGTGCTGGTGAAGGTGAACTCGGTGATGATCCCCGGCATCAACGATGAGCATCTCAAGGAGGTCTCGCGGGTGGTGAAGGCCAAGGGGGCCTTCATGCACAACATCATGCCGCTGATCTCCGAGCCGGAACATGGCACCTATTTTGGCCTCAATGGCCAGCGCGGCCCCACCCAGGCCGAGCTCACTGCGCTGCGCGATGCCTGTGGAGGCGACATGAAGATGATGCGCCATTGCCGACAATGCCGTGCCGACGCCGTGGGTCGGCTGGGGGAGGATCGGGGAGCCGAGTTCACCGCTGATCGTATCGACGCGCTGGAGGTGGACTACACGGGCGCCCGTGAACGACGCGATCAGGTGCAGGCGGCCATTCGCGAGTCCATGGGGGCCAAGAGGCTGGCCGGCGCGGCCCGCTCACCCACTGCATCGCCGACCGGCAAGGCCGCTTCCCGCCCGGTGCTGATGGCGGTAGCCACCCAGGGCGGTGGCGTGATCAATCAGCACTTCGGGCATGCCCGGGAATTCCTGGTCTACCGGGCCTCGCCCGAAGGCGTGCGTTTTGAAGGCCATCGGCGCGCCGATCTTTACTGTTCCGGCCCGGATGAATGCGGTGACCGGGAGCAGATCCTGGCCAGCACGCTGCGCTCCCTGGAAGACTGCGAGGTATTGCTGTGCTCCCGCATCGGCATTGAACCCTGGTCCACCCTGGAGGCCGCCGGCATCACCCCCAACCCCAACCACGCCATGGAGCCCATCGAGGACGCCATCCTGGCCGTCTACAATGAGATGCGGGAGGCGGGCCAGCTGACCCCAGTGGAGGAGGGCTGCAACACCCTGATGGCCGAAGTCTCTTGAGCCCTTCCCTGAAATTCTTCCTTAAGCCCCTCTCCCCCTCGGGGAGAGGGGTTGGTGTGAGGGACGGCACCCTCCCCCCAGATATAGAGCCCCTCTCCCCTCAGGGGAGAGGGGTTGGGGTGAGGGGAGCGCCCCCCCGGGCCCAGGCCGCCTACCTCGCCCTGGCCATCGGCGACGCCCTGGGCGCCACCGTGGAATTCATGATGCCAAGGGAGATCCAGTCCCAGCACGGCATCCACAAGGACCTCATCGGCGGCGGCTGGCTCCACCTCAAACCGGGCGCCATCACCGACGACACCCAGATGAGTCTGGCCCTGGGCGACGCCATCATCCAGGCAGGCGGCATTGATGCCCCCACCATCGCCGAGGCCTTCAGCCAGTGGATGCGCTCCCACCCCGTGGACATCGGCCACACGGTGCGCCGCGGCATCATCCACTATCGCCGCACCGGTCAGACCCAGGTCCCCCTGAACGACAACGACGCCGGCAACGGCGCCTGCATGCGCGTGCTCCCCATCGCCCTGGCCACCCTGGGCGAGCCCCGGGAGACGGTGGATGCCGCCTGCCGCCTTCAATCTCATATTACCCATCACCACCCCTTATCCGACGCGGGCACCGAGTGCATCGTGGCCATGGTGCAGATGGCCCTGCAGGGTGCCGATCAGCGGGAGCTGCTGCAGGGGCCGGTGAAGGCCCTTATCCAGCAACACCCGGAATTCCACTTCCGCACACGCCGCGAGGAAAACCCCAGCGGCTTCATCGTCCACACCCTGCGCGCCGTCTTCCAGGCCCTGTTCGACACCGACACCTTCGAGGACTGCCTGGTGGACGTGGTGAACCGGGGCGGGGACGCCGACACCACCGGCGCCATCGCCGGGATGGTGGCTGGCGCGTTCTATGGGCTGGAGGCGATACCCGAGCGTTGGGTGAAGGGGCTGGATGCGGAGGTGAAGGAGCAAATGATGGTGCAGTTGAGTCGATTAATATAGGAGTATAGGAGGTATCTATATCCGTCCCGTTTTGAAGTCTTTCACATTTTCAAACATTACAGCTTGCGACCTTGGTGGATATGTGGAGAATAGGGTTCGTCGCCGCCGAAGGCACTCAGGGATGAAACAGGCTGTAAGTCATGGATGATCCAGTGGATGGGTCTTGCCGCGCGACATAGGCCTCGCTGCATGGATTGCGGCGAGGCCTGACTTTTTTGGGTTAGGATTTTCCTGAAACGGGGACCCAATGAGTTTTTCAGGTGGTCTGGCTCGTTGGTCTTGATAGGAGATGGTCTAGAACATCGCCTCAGACAGTTTAGCGTGACGATGGTCTGCCTGGGCGGCGCTGCTCGATTCGACGGCCTATGATCTTCTCTACTTCGTCCACGAATTGGTGATTGCCCGTGAGTTGGCCGCGTTGGACCGCTTCTCGCATCAGTGATAGTTCGTTCTTCGGCACGCCCTGCGCTACGAACCGGGCGTATCGTGCGCGCCGCTCCATCTCGCTTCCAGCCAGGCTCAGGTAACCGGGGTCGGTGTTGATCCAGCATGTTTCATGGCCCATGCGCTGCTGGTAGCTGGACCAAGGGTGATCTCCTGCGTTGGACACCATCCCCGCGCGGACCGGGTTGAGCTCGATGTATCTGGTGCAGGCGAGCAGGTAGGTATCTGTCTGAACAGGGCTGGATTTATAACGCCCTTCCCACAGGGTGCCTGACCTTCTCTCCAGCCGGTTGCGCCGGCGCGTGGCCCTGGCTGCCAGCGCCTTCATCAAACAACCCATGCTGGCCACTTCTTCGCCCGGATCCACCAGCAGATGCACGTGGTTCGTCATCAGGCAGTAGGCGTGTACCCGAATATCCAGCATGCCGCTGAGCTCGCGTAAATCTTCCAGATACCGCTCGTAATCTTCCGCGATGACGAACACCGTCTGTCGGTTATGTCCCCGCTGCACCACATGGTGCGGTGTATGCGGCAATACCACACGCGCCATCCTTGGCATACCGTTCCCCCAGAGTTAAAGGTGCTACGTTCTTATCCACGCAGGGAAAATAAATCTGTCCCCATTCGCTCAGGTTATTTTTTCTACGCCTAAACTGCAAGCGTGGATAGCCGCGTGATCATGGAAGGGGGGCTTGGTATGCATCCGGGGGATGAGCGTGTTTATCTGTCCCCTTTTGAACCGCTTCACAGTTCGGCACATTCAAGTTGTATCATTACGGTAAATATGGAGAATGAGTCCTGTCGCCATCGATGGCAGTCAGGGATGAGCAGGTAGTCATTCAGGGATGATCCAGCGGATGGGTCTTGCCGCGCGACATGGGCCCCACTACATGGATTGTAGCGGGGCCCAACCTTTTTGGGTGCTTATAAAAATATATAAGCTATATACCGGGGTTATCTGTCCAGGCCTGGTCTGATTTATCCTCTCCCTTTCAGCGGTTGCTGGGAGAAAATAAATCTGTCCCCATTTTATGGACGGAATGCGATTTGCTGGACGAAGTCGACTTCGTTGATGTCGTAGGGGCGGCGCATGTCGCCGTAGCGTTCCACGTTGACGAATCCGGCGTCTTCGAGCAGGTGGGTGAGATAATCCTGGCGCAAGGGGTACATGTTGAGTTCAAAGCGGGCGCCATCGGAGAAGACGTAGTTGAACTTGGCCAGGCTGCGGTGCAACTCCACCGGGCCCACGTCCACGTTGTTGCCGGTGTAGCAAAAGGCGTGCTTGGAGCTGTAGCCCTGGTCCAGCATGGCGTCGTAGTTGCGTTGATCGATGATGAGCATGCCACCTGGGCGCAGGATGCGGAAGATGGCTCTCAGGGCGGTTCGACGATCTTCGTGATCGAACAAATGGGTGAAGGAGTTACCCAGGCATACCGCGGCATCGAAACGTTCGGTGCCCAGGCTTTCATCCAGTGACAGCCAGTCGACGGCCTTGGCCTCGGCAAAGCTGACACCGTAGCTCTTGGCGTTTTCCTGGGCCTTGGCCAGCATGTTTTCGGATCCATCCACTGCCGTGACCTCGAATCCGTACTGAGCCAGGGACACCGCGTTGACACCGGTACCGGTGGCGATATCGATAACCTGCTTGGCGCCGTGGGCGTGCAGGTGACGATTGTAAAAGGCACCTTCCCGGGCCAGGCGTGCTTCCCACCCCACCAGGTCGTCCCAGTATTCAGCAAAACTGCGCGTGTACTGCGTGAAGTGATTGCCAGTGTTCGCGTTGAGTGCCTCGGTCATGTGAAAGCTCCTTGTTGGCTTGGTGTGAAATTGGAGCGCTATTGTGGGTGGGTTCCCGTGACCGATACAGATGCAGTTTGCGCGAATCATGAGCGGTACAGTTTTGTTATGCTGTGCCGATGACGGGCGACAAACTCTACCAGCAGGTGGCGGCGCTGCTTGAGCAACAGATCGAGCAGGGCACCTATGTGGCCGGTGATCGCCTGCCGGGGCTGAGGCAGCTGCGCCAGCATTTCGGGGTCAGCATGGCCACCATGGTGACGGCCTGCGAGGTGCTGGAACAGCGCGGGATCCTGGAGGCGCGTCCGCGATCCGGGTTCTATGTGTGCGGTCAATCGGACTCGGCTCCTCTTCTGGAAGAGCCCTGCAATGAGCTTGACGGCCCCAGCCTGGTCACGGGGCAGGAGCGGGTGCTCGAACTGGTCCAGTCCCATAACGATCCATCCATCCTGTCACTGGGAGCTGCGGCGCCGCCTGCGGAATGTCTGCCGGTGGCCGCGCTGGATCGCAGTTTTGCACGGGTGCGTCGCACCCGGCGCGATAGCGTCAGCGCCTATGACTTTCCACCGGGCAACCTGGAGTTGCGCACGCAGATTGCCAAGCGCATGGGCTATGCCGGCTGTACCGTGGGGCCCGATGACGTCGTGCTCACGCAGGGGTGTCAGGATGCGCTGACCTTGAGCCTTCGGGCGGTGGGGTCGCCCGGAGATGTGGTGGCCATCGAGTCGCCTACCTTCTACGGCATTCTCCAGGCCATCGAGTCGCTGGGCATGCGGGCCCTGGAGATCACCACGGACCCCGCGGAGGGCATGTCACCCCAGGCGCTGGAGCGGGCCTTGGCCACATGGCCTGTCCGTGCCTGCGTGATGATGCCCAGCTTCGGCAATCCCCTGGGTCATCTGGCGTCCGACGCGCGCAAGGAGGCACTGGTGAATCTGTTGGCGGACCATGAGGTGCCGCTGATCGAGGATGATGTCTACGGGGAGCTGTGCTTCAAGGGGCCGCGTCCCTGGGCGGCCAAGGCCTGGGACACCCGCGGGAATGTGCTCTACTGCAGTAGTTTCTCCAAGACGCTGGGTGCGGGGTTGCGCGTGGGCTGGGTGGCACCGGGGCGGTATCGCGAGCGGGTCACCTATCTCAAGTACGCCACCAGCCAGGCCACGGCGCCCATGGAGACCCTGGCTGTGGCCGACTATCTGGAACGGGGGGGCTATGAACGTTACCTGGGTCAGGCGCGGCGCTATTACCAGCGACAGGTGCGACGCGTGACCGATGCGGTGCTGCGCCACTTTCCACGGGGCACCCAGGTGACCCGCCCCCGGGGTGGATTCGTGATCTGGGTGGTGTTACCCGAGGGTCACGACAGCCTGGAACTGCAGCGCCAGGCCCTGGACGCAGGCATGAGCATCGCCCCAGGCCCGTACTTCTCCCCCAGCGGTCGCTACCGGCGCTGCCTGCGCCTCAGTTGTGCATTGCCCCAGTCGGTGGACGTTGAAACAGCGCTGTCACGGCTTTTCTAAATGGGTGCTAAATGGGGACAGACCCCTTTTTCGCGCTGCAGAGATCGTCGGAGTCCGAAAAAGGGGTTCGCGAAAAAGGGGTCTGTCCCCATTTAGCAGGGAGTGTTTTTTTGTGGGAGCGGGCCTGCCCGCGAGTGGGGTTGGGATTGCCACTGAAGTCCTTTCTGGCATGGGCTTCGCGGCCGGGGGCCGCTCCCACGGGGGATTCTCCCAGAAAAGGTGTCTGTCCCCGTTTTGCTTTTTGGCCTGCACTTTTGGCATGTCGTCGTGAAGGTTTATACTTCCGGCACCCGCGCTGGATGTCGACAATCCCTGTGTCCAGCCAGACCACCCTTGACTGAGTTGCCCATGATGAACACTGATTACCGCAAGCCACTGCCAGGCACCCAGCTGGATTACTTTGACACCCGTGCGGCCGTGGAGGCCATTGCGCCTGGGGCCTATGACAGGCTGCCTTATACCTCCCGTGTGCTGGCGGAGAACCTGGTGCGTCGTTGTGATCCGGCGCTGCTCACCGATGCCCTGAAGCAGCACATCGAGCGCAAGCGGGATCTGGACTTCCCCTGGTTCCCGGCGCGGGTGGTGTGTCACGACATCCTGGGGCAGACGGCGCTGGTGGATCTGGCGGGGCTGCGCGATGCCATCGCCGAGCGGGGCGGGGATCCGGCCAAGGTGAACCCGGTGGTGCCCACGCAGCTCATTGTCGACCATTCCCTGTCGGTGGAATACGGTGGCTACGACGAGGATGCCTTCGAGAAGAACCGCGCCATCGAGGATCGCCGCAACGAGGACCGCTTCCACTTCATCGGCTGGACCAAAAAGGCCTTCAAGAACGTGGACGTGATCCCGCCGGGTAACGGCATCCTGCACCAGATCAACCTGGAGCGGATGTCGCCGGTGGTCCATGCCCGCGATGGTGTGGCCTTCCCCGACACCCTGGTGGGGACCGACAGCCATACCCCCCATGTGGATGCCCTGGGCGTGCTGGCCGTGGGCGTGGGTGGCCTGGAGGCCGAGAGCGTCATGCTGGGCCGGGCCTCGTACATGCGCCTGCCGGACATCATCGGCGTGGAACTGGTGGGCAAGCGCAAGCCGGGCATCACCGCCACCGATATCGTCCTGGCCCTGACCGAGTTCCTGCGTCAGGAGAAGGTGGTCTCTGCCTACCTGGAATTCTGTGGCGAAGGGGTGAAGGAGCTGAGCCTGGCCGACCGCGCCACCATCTCCAACATGACCCCGGAATTTGGCGCCACCGCCGCCATGTTCCACATCGACGAGCAGACCATCGACTACCTCAAGCTCACCGGCCGCGAAGACGAGCAGGTGAAGCTGGTGGAGACCTACGCCCGCGAGGCCGGTCTGTGGGGCGATGACCTGAAGAACGTGGAATACGAGCGCCGACTGCGCTTTGATCTGTCCACGGTGGTGCGCAACATGGCCGGCCCCTCCAACCCCCACAAGCGCCTGGCCACCGCCGACCTGGCGGCCCGGGGGATCTCCGGCAAGGTGGAGAACGAACCCGGCAAGATGCCCGATGGCGCCGTGATCATCGCCGCCATCACCAGCTGCACCAATACCAGCAACCCACGCAACGTGGTGGCGGCCGGCCTGCTGGCCCGCAATGCCAACGCCCGGGGCCTGGTCCGCAAGCCCTGGGTGAAGAGCTCCTTCGCCCCCGGCTCCAAGGCGGTGCAACTGTACATGGAAGAGGCGGGGCTGCTGCCGGAGCTGGAAAAGCTGGGTTTTGGCATCGTGGCCTTTGCCTGCACCACCTGCAACGGCATGAGTGGCGCCCTGGACCCGAAGATCCAGCAGGAGGTCATCGACCGGGATCTCTACGCCACCGCCGTGCTCTCGGGCAACCGTAACTTCGACGGGCGCATCCACCCCTACGCCAAGCAGGCCTTCCTGGCCTCGCCGCCCCTGGTGGTGGCCTACGCCATCGCCGGCACCATTCGTTTTGACATCGAAAAGGACGTGCTGGGTGTGGACGCCGACGGTAACGAGGTCACCCTCAAGGACCTGTGGCCCAGCGATGAAGAGATCGACGCCATCATCGCCAGCAGCGTCAAGCCGGAGCACTTCCGGCAGGTGTACGAGCCCATGTTCCAGGTGAAGACCGAGGCGGCACAGCAGATCAGCCCCTTGTACGAATGGCGGCCCCAGAGCACCTACATCCGTCGCCCGCCCTACTGGGAAGGGGCCCTGGCGGGAGAGCGCGCCCTCAAGGGCATGCGCCCGCTGGCGGTGCTGGGTGACAACATCACCACCGATCACCTGTCGCCCTCCAATGCCATCCTGCTCGACAGTGCCGCCGGGGAATACCTGGCGAAGATGGGCCTGCCGGAAGAGGACTTCAACTCCTATGCCACCCACCGGGGCGATCACCTGACCGCCCAGCGGGCCACCTTTGCCAATCCCAAGCTCATCAACGAGATGGCCGTGGTGGACGGGGAGGTGAAGCAGGGCTCCCTGGCCCGTATCGAACCGGAAGGCCAAGTCACCCGCATGTGGGAGGCCATCGAGACCTACCAGGAGCGCAAACAGCCCCTGATCATCATCGCCGGGGCCGACTACGGTCAGGGCTCCAGCCGTGACTGGGCCGCCAAGGGCGTGCGCCTGGCCGGTGTGGAGGCCATCGCCGCCGAAGGGTTCGAGCGCATCCATCGCACCAACCTGGTGGGCATGGGCGTGCTGCCTCTGGAGTTCGAGGCCGGCACCACCCGCAAGACCCTGGCCATCGATGGCACGGAAACCTTCGATGTGAAGGGCGAACTGGCCCCCCGGGCGAATCTCACCCTGGTGATCCATCGCAAGAACGGCGAAACCGTGGAGGTGCCCGTGACCTGCCGCCTGGATACGAAAGAAGAGGTCTCCATCTATGAAGCGGGCGGCGTGCTGCAGCGCTTTGCCAAGGACTTCCTGGAAGCGGAGGGCGCCTGATGAGCCATGTTCCCCAAGTGAAGATCCCTGCCACCTACATGCGGGGTGGCACCAGCAAGGGCGTGTTCTTCCGCCTGGATGACCTGCCCCAGGTGGCACAGATCCCCGGGGCCGCCCGGGATGCCCTGCTGCTGCGGGTGATCGGCAGCCCCGACCCCTATGGCAAGCAGATCGATGGCATGGGCGGGGGCGTGTCCAGCAACAGCAAGACGGTGATCCTGTCGCGCAGCACCCAGCCGGATCATGACGTGGATTACCTGTTCGGTCAGGTCTCCATCGACAAGCCCTTTGTGGACTGGAGCGGCAACTGCGGCAATCTGACCGCCGCAGTGGGGGCCTTTGCCATCAGCGCCGGCCTGGTGGATGCCGAGCGCATCCCCCACAACGGCACCGCCATCGTGCGTATCTGGCAGGTGAACATCCAGAAGACCATCATCGCCCATATCCCCATCACCGATGGGGCGGTGCAGGAGACGGGGGATTTCGAACTGGATGGGGTGACCTTTCCCGCTGCCGAGGTGCAGGTGGAGTTCATGGAACCGGCCGATGACAGTGGCGGCTCCATGTTCCCTACGGGCAACCTGGTGGACGACCTGGAGGTGCCGGGTATCGGCACCTTGAAGGCCACCATGATCAATGCCGGCATCCCCACGGTGTTCGTCAATGCCGATGACATCGGCTATACCGGCACCGAACTGCAGGATGACATCAACGGGGACCCCAAGGCCCTGGCGATGTTCGAGACGCTCAGGGTCCACGGGGCCGTGCGCATGGGCCTGGTGCAGTCGGTGGAAGAGGCCGGCCAGCGCCAGCATACCCCCAAGATCGCCTTTGTGGCCCCGCCCAGGGACTACGTGGCCTCCAGCGGCAAAAAGGTAGCGGCAGGTGATGTGGATCTGCTGGTGCGGGCCCTGTCCATGGGCAAGCTGCATCACGCCATGATGGGCACGGCGGCCGTGGCCATCGGCACGGCGGCGGCCATCCCCGGCACGCTGGTCAACCAAGCGGCCGGCGGCGGCGATCGCACCTCGGTCCATTTTGGCCACCCCTCAGGCACCCTGCGGGTGGGGGCCGAGGCCACCCTGGAGGGTGGCGAATGGAAGGTGGTCAAGGCGGTGATGAGCCGCAGTGCCCGGGTGCTCATGGAAGGCTGGGTCAGGGTGCCGGGGGATGCCTTCTGAGCAGGCGCCCACTCAGACCGCTGTCCCGGTTCACCCGGCGGGTGATGGCCTCGCCCAGTACCGAGGCCTGGCTGTAGAACAGGGTGAACCGGGTGCGTGAGCGGGTGATGGCGGTGTAGAGCAACTCCCGGGTGAGCACCGGGTTGGGGGCATCCGGCAGGATCAGCGCCGTGTGTTCGAACTCCGAGCCCTGGGACTTGTGCACCGTCATCGCAAACACGGTCTCCACCGCCTGCAGGCGGCTGGGCAGCACCCAGCGCACCTGTCCGCCCTCGCCCGGGAAGGCCACCCGCAGTACCGTGCGCACCTCGCCGTTCTGGCGCACCGGTACGGGCAGGGTGATGCCGATGTCACCGTTCATCAGGTTCAGGGTGTAGTCGTTGCGGGTGATGAGCACCGGTCGTCCGGCAAACCATTGACGCTGGGCGGGGGCGCCCGCGTCCGCCTCTCCGGGCAGCAGGCGGGCGGCGCGCAGCACCTGAATGATGCGGGTGTTGAGCCCGGTTACACCCCAGGGCCCATCGCGCAGGGCGGTGAGCAACTGAAACTGCCGCTGGGCCTGAAGGATGTCGTGGGCCCAGGCATCGACGCGGGCCGACGCATCGGGATCATCCGGGCGCTGTTCCAGTCGTTGCAGGTAGCCCGCATACCCCTCCCTGACCTGTTCATCGAAACGGGGATCGGCCTCATCCACCAGCTGAATCGCCGCCACACTGCCCAGCGTACTGTCGGGCTCCGCGGCCGATCGTTCAAAGACCGCGCGCACCGCCGCCAGGGCGGCATCGGGATCTCGTGGGTCCTGCTGTGGATCATTCACCCGGGCCGCCAGGGCGCCGATACCGCCCTGATCGCTGAAGCGGTGACTGGTGCGCAGCATGGCCACCGCCTGATCCAGTGCCCCCCCGTTCGCATCCACCATCGCCTCCGGCACGTCCTGACCACTGACCCGTGCCAGCCAGTCCCGGGTGTCGGGGGTGTAATGGGCCCGATGGGCACGCTGGCACAGATCACCCAGCACGGCGCCGGCCTCCACCGAGGCCAGCTGATCCTTGTCTCCCAACAGGATCAGCCGGGCCTCGGGGCGCAGGGCATCCAGCAGGTGCACCATCATCTCCACGTCCACCATGGAGGCCTCGTCCACCACCACCACATCGGCGGCCAGGGGGTTGCCCGGGTGGTGGCAAAAACGCCGGCTGTCGGGCCGCGGGCCCAGCAGCCGGTGCAGGGTCTTCACACGGGTGGGTATCGGCCCCACCGGGGAGGCGATGCCCTCGGCGGGTGGCAGGGCGTTCACCTGGGCGTTGATGGATTCATTCAGGCGCGCGGCGGCCTTGCCGGTGGGGGCGGCCAGCTCGATGCGCAGGGCAGGCAGGTCCTGCACGGCCGCCAGGCGCTGCAACAGGGCCAGCAGACGCACCACGGTGGTGGTCTTGCCGGTGCCCGGCCCCCCGGTGAGGATGAAAAAGCCGCTGCGGGCCGCCAGGGCGCAGGCCAGGCGCTGCCAGTCCGGTCCCGGACCTGGCGATGACGAGGGCGCGGGTGCTCGATCGCCGGCCGGCTGGAACAGGGTGTCCAGCAGCCGGGCCAGCGGCGTCTCGGGAAGGGGCAGCGGTTGCTGCAGGCGGCCCTGTATCCCTTCGGCGATGCGCTGCTCATAGGCCCAGTAGCGGCGCAGGTAGAGCAGGGGACGTTCCGGGTCGCCATCCAGCACCAGGGGACGCGGATCGACCGGGTCCCGCGCATCTTCCGCACGGCTGATGGCCGAACTGGCCCGCAGGCGCGCCACCCAGTCCGTCAGGGTCAGCGCCCCCAGCTCGCGGCCCAGGGCAAGACGGATGCCCTGGGCCAGGGGCTGATCGTCCCGCAGGCGGGTGAGCAGGGTCTGCGGGTGATGCAGGGCCTGGGCGAGATCCAGGCACACATGGCCGTGGCCATTGCGTTCGCTGGTGAGCGCAATGGCCAGCAGCACGGCGGGATCATCCTCCGGGGCCTGGGTGTGGATGAAGCGTGTCAGCGACAGATCCAGGGCACGGATGGCGCCGGCGGCGGCCCATTCACCCAGCAGGGCCAGGGTGGGGTGGGGCGGGTGTTCCTGATGGGCCTCGGGGTGTTGCGCCATCATGCCAGCGCCCCCATCCGGGTGGGGCGCTGCCCCATGAAGAGGGCGTCCAGGGCCTCGATCAACGCCCGGGGCGGGCGATGGGTGTGCAGGCCAAGAGCCGGTCCCCCGGCGCCGCGCAGAAAGGCATAGACGGCCCCGCCCATGTGCTGATCATAATCGTAGTCCGGCAGGCGCAGGCTCAGTTGTCGATGCAGGGCCAGCAGGTAGATGAGGTACTGCAGGTCGTAGCGATGATGCAGGACGGCGTCCTCCATGGCGGCCGTGGAATAGGCCGGATCGTCCGGGCCCAGCCAGTTGGATTTCCAGTCCAGGACGTAATAGCGCCCCTGGTGTTCGAAGGCCAGGTCGATGAAGCCCTTGAGCATGCCATTGAGCCGTGCCGGGTCCAGCCCGGGCCGGCGCCGGCCCGGCAGGCAATGGGCCTGGGCCAGTCGATCCAGGTCCCGGGTATCCACCCGGGTGGCGGCGAACCAGAATTCCATCTCCACCTGCAGTGACTCGGGCGCCAGATCGGCCAGGGTCAGCGTGGTGGCCGAGGTTCCGGGCGCCGTGGGGAGGGCCCAGGGGGTGGTGAGATAGGCGGCCAGCCAGGCATCCAGGGGCTCGATCCAGTCGGTCAGGCCCCTGAGCTGGCAGCGCCGGGCCAGCATGTCCCGGCGTGCCTCCGGGCAGTGGGCGGCGGCGGCAAACCCCGCTGCCCGATCGGCGGGGTCTTGGGCCCGGGCCTCGGTGGCGGCCCATTCCATGATGCCGTGCAGGAAGTTGCCCACCTGGCGCCCCCGGGGCAGGGTATGCAGCCCGGCCAGGGGCGTGCCCGGTGGCGCGGCGTGGGTTCGGGCCGGCTGGGCGGGGGGCGGCACTGGGGGCTCATCGGCCAGGCCTTCTTCCCTTCCCAGTTCGTCATCGGCGGTCTCGGCCGCCGGCGGGGGCTCGGCTGCCCCGTCTCCCAGGGGCCCCAGGCGCAGCCCGGAATAACTGGCGATCCACCAGGGCTCGTGACGACAATCCGGTGCCGGCCGGGCCGGGTCCATAACGGGTTGCGGTAGCGGCGAGAGGGGCGTGGGGACGGGGGTGGGAGCCGGTTCCATCTGGATATGGGGGTTGTCCTGGCCCAGGGTCTGGATGGCCTGCTTCAGCTCCAGGGCGCTCTCGAAGGCCTTGCCGCCGTTGAGCACATGGCCCATGGCCGATTTTTCCAGCTGGATCTTGCGGGTGTTGCCGCTCTTGAGGGGGGCGATACCCAGCCAGACGCCATGGCACGCACGGGTGATGGCCACATACAGCAGGCGCATGTCTTCGCTCAAACGGGCATCGTCGGCATCGTCCCAGGCCTGGCGATAGTCATCCCGGCCCGCCGTCTCGATATACCGCGCCTTGTCCCGACGCAGGGGGACCTGGGCTGTGCGCCCATTAACCTCCCGCCAGCTACAGATGAAGGGCAGCAGCACCAGGGGATATTCCAGGCCCTTGGACTTGTGGATGGTGACCACCTGGATGAGCTCCGCGTCACTCTCCAGGCGCACCAGGAATTCCTCGTCATCTGCATCCAGGTGCTCGCTCAGGTGCCGTATCAGGGCCTGCTCCCCGTCCAGGCCCCGGGCGGCCTGCTGCAGCCATTCGGCCAGGTGCAGCAGGTTGGTGAGCACCCGCTCACCTTCCTCGCGCTCCAGCAGCTGGCGGGGCAGGGCCTGGTCGTGCATCAGGCGGCGCAGCATGGCCAGCACGCCCTGGCGCTGCCAGATGCGTTGATAGCCGTGGAACTGCTCCAGCTGGGCCTCCCAGGCCAGCTCATCCTCCTGCCAGCCGGCCAGGGTCTCCAGGGGCAGATCCAGGGTGTTGGTGCCCAGCGCTGCCCGCACCAGGCCCTCATCGGTGGGGCAGGCGCAGGCCCGCAGCCAGTGCAGCAGGTCCCGGGCCTCGCGGGTGCGAAACACCGAGTTGCGATCCGACAGGTACACGCTGTGTATCTGCCGCGCCGCCAGGGCCTGGCGCATGACGGCGGCCTCGGTGCCGGTGCGCACCAGGATGGCAATGTCCCGGGGTCGCAGCGGTTTCCATGCATCGTCCTCGCCTTCCACGGGGCGAAACCCGGCCTCACCGACGCGGGCCGCTTCCAGCCACTGCACGATGCGCGAGGCGGTGGCAGCGGCCAGGGTCTCCCGATAGCTGTCGGGGGAGACGGGTCCCTCGTCCGAGTCCATCATCCAGAAGGTCATGGCCGGCTGCGGGGTACCGTCCAGGATCAGGGTCTCTTGGCGACCCTGGGCCGACACGGGCTGGTAGGGGATGGGGTTCTCGGCGTCATCCCCGGTCTCGGGGCGGAAACGAAAGGCGCCCCTGGGGTGCGCCTCGGCGTGGGTGAACAGTCGGTTGCAGGCCTCCACCATCCCCTGGGTGGAACGGTAGTTGGTGGCCAGGGTGTGATGCCGGCCCCGGGTGGCCTCGCGGGCCGCCAGATAACTGTGGATGTCGGCGCCCCGAAAGCCATAGATGGCCTGCTTGGGGTCGCCGATCATGACCAGGGCGGTGGGGGCCTGGGCGTCCCGAGTGGCCGCAGCGCCATAGACCCGATCGAAGATCCGGTACTGGATGGGATCGGTGTCCTGAAACTCGTCGATCAGGGCCACGGGGAACTGGTGGCGCAGGGTGGCCGCCAGGTGCCTGGCCGGGTCGGCAGCCTCGTCATCACTGCTGGGGGTGAGGGCGATATCCATCTCCCGCAGCAGATCATCAAAGCCCATCTGTGCCTGCTGGCGCAGTCGCTGCGTGAGTTCGCGGCCCACCCACTGGCTGGCATGGGCCAGGATGCAGGCCTTCAGGGGCGGCTCGGTGTGCCCGTCGGGGGCTTCCAGTTCGCGTGCCGCCTGCTGCCACTGGGCGATGGCGGCAAAGGCCGGGTGCAGCATCTCCTCCTGCACCGGGGCCTTGGCCTTGAAGCCAAAGGCCCCCTGGGCAAAGTGGCGCAGCCGGTTGGGAGCGGTCTCACCCTCGCTCCAGGCCTGGATCTCCTTGAGCACCTCGGTGAATTTTTCCGGCTGGGCGCTGCCATGGCGGGTGCCGTTCAGGTGAGGCTGCAGTGTCCACAAATGGGCCTCGATGGCCTGCCGGTCGGCCTGCCACTGTTCCCGGGCCGCCTGCTCCAGGGTGTCCACCTGATCCTGCCGGGCCTGGCGCTCCAGGGCCCGGTCCAGGGCCGAACGCAGGTCCGGACAATGCAGGGGGCGGCCCTGGTAGGAGAGCCCGGCATCCCGCTGGCGCAGCCAGGGGAGCAGGTGTCCGTGCAGGTGCTCGGGCGAGGTGATGGCCTGACGGACGCAGCGGGCCTCGGCGGCGGGCAGGGGGTAGAAATGCACCCGCCAGTAGTCCCTGAGGATCTCGTTGATCAGGTCGGTCTGGTCGGTGGTCACCTCCCGCTGGAACAGCCCCCGGGTCTCGAAGGCGTGTTCCTTGAGCATGCGCTGACACCAGCCATGGATGGTGGAGATCATGGCCTCGTCCATCCATTCGGCGGCCAGGCGCAGGGTGCGCGCGCAGCCGGGCCAGCGCTCGGGGGGGTGGTCGCTGCGCAGTCGATGCAGCGGGTGGGCCGCTGTGGTGGGATCGGCGGGGGGCAGCGCCTGAGGGTCCGCCTCGAACCAGGTGGCCGCCTCCACCAACCGGCTGCGGATGCGTTCGCGCAGTTCCTGGGTGGCGGCCTCGGTGAAGGTGACCACCAGGATCTCCGGTGGCATCAGCCCGCGCTCAAACGCGGTGTGTGCATCCCCATGGCCCAGCACCAGGCGGGTGTACAGCAGGGCCAGGGTGAAGGTCTTGCCGGTGCCGGCGCTGGCCTCGATGAGACGGCTGTCGCGAAAGGCAAAGCCCAGGGGATCCAGGGTCGTGGGGTTGGTCATGGCTGAGCCCCCTGGGGTGCGATCAGATGGCGGTACAGGGGGCGGTACAGGGCCTCGATGGCCCGGGCGAAACCCGGATCCTCCGCCAGGCTGGCATAGTCGGGCCAGAAGCGCGCAAAGAGGTCGTGCTCATCCCGCTCACTGTTCCACTGATGGTCGCCCTCGTAGAGGGTCTGGGGGGTGGGCCTCACCTTGCCGTCCTCCCACTCGATCAGGGCCGCGAACCCGGTGCGACAAGGCAGGGGCAGGGGGCCTTCAAGGCCTTCCCGGTAGCCCTCCATGAGCTGGATCAACGTGGCCCGGGCGGCGTGGGCGTCCATGGGGGGCAGGATCACCCGGCTCTGCGGACCCAGCAGGCAGGTGGTGGTGGGGGCCTGTAGCTGGGCGGCCAGGTGGCCGGGCCAGTGGCGGATCAGATGATGCCATTGGTAGTCATCCTCCTTCTTCACCAGTCGGCTGGCCTGCAGCACGACCCGCAGCCGGGCCCCCGAGGCATCCTGGCGCAGGCCGGTCAGGGTGTCTTCCAGGGTGATGCCCTCGGCCTCCACCACGATGCCCTGCGCCGGGCAGGCGTGAGGGTGATCCACCAGCAGGGCCTGGTACTGCGTCACCGGCGGCTCCAGGTGGGTGAAAAGCGCTTCTCGCCAGTGGGCGTCGAAGGGGGGCAGGGGCAGCTCGCCGGCCCGGGTCAGGCGCTCTGCGCTGGCGGACAAGTCAAGGGCGCCGGGGTCCGCCGCAGGCCCTCTGGGGGCGGACCGGGTCAGACGTTCGATCAGGGTCGATCGCAGGGACCAGTTGCCCAGGCCGTCCAGGTGGAACGGCTCTTCATCCTCGGCGGGCTGCTCGGCCTCCTGAAGATACAGCCCCAGGCGCTGGCTGTAGAAATGCCGGGCCGGGTGACGCAGGAAGTGCCCCAGTGCCCCCAGGCTGATGGGGGCATCCAGCGTCGGTGGGGGGAGTCGGGGCAGGGGGCGGACCGCGGGCAGGGGGGTCGTTGAGAGGGACTGCCACTCGTGGGCATGGGTGAACACCCGCGCGGGCCGGTCGGGATCGAAATAGCGGGCACTGAAGGGTTGCAGGGGGTGCTCGGTGGTCAGGGCCCGGATCAGCTCCGTGCCTTCGTCTCCCTCGCCATTCTGGGGTGCATCGTCCTGGGGTGGCCCCAGGCGCCAGCCGGCGGCGATGTGATCCCGCAGCTGCCCCACCAGGACGGAGGGGGGCCGCTGGCTGTTGTCGCGGATGCTGCGCCCCACCCAGCTGATCACCAGGCGCTCCCGGGCGGAGAGCAGGGCCTCCAGGAAGAGATAGCGATCATCCTCCCGGCGGGAGCGGTCGCCGGGTCGGTAGTCCCGGGCCATCAGGTCGAAATCCGCCGGGTGGTGACTGCGGGGGTAGTCGCCATCGTTCATGCCCAGCAGCCAGATCTGCCGAAAGGGCACGGCCCGCATGGGCATGAGGGTGGCAAAGTTCACGGCCCCGCCCAGGAAGTGCTGGTTCAGGGTGGGCTCGTCCACGGCACTGAGCAGGGTGTCGCGCACCACCTCCAGGGGCAGGAGTTCCTGATCGGCGCCGGCGGCCTGGCAATCGGTCACCCATTGTTCCAGGGCCTGGCCCACGCGGGTGATGGCGCGGTGATCCGCGTCGCTGTCGATGGCAAAGCAGTCATCCATGAGCTGGAGGATCACGCCCATCCATGCCTGGGGGGTGCGGGAGGTCTGCAGTGTGTGCCAGGCCTCGCCCAGGGTCTGAAGCAGCTGATCCAGGGGGCCAATCAGCGCCGCCTCCAGGCCCCCCACCTCATCGTAGGGCTCCACCCCCCGCCAGGGGCCGGCATCATCGCTGGCAAAGCCCAGCAGCATGCGGCGCAGGCCGAACTGCCAGGTGTTCTGTTCCAGGCCCGGGGGCAGACCCAGACCGGTGCGCTGGCGGGCGTCCAGGCCCCAGCGGATGTTCGCGCCTTGTATCCACTGGCGCAGCCGGGGCAGGTCGGCCTCGGCGATGTCAAAGCGGTCCCTGAGGGCCGGGATGTCCAGAAGATCCAGGATATCGCTGACCGAGAATCGGGCCTGGGGCAGGTTGAGCAGACGCTCCAGCCCGATCAGTACCGGGTTGCGGTGGCGTTGTCCCTGGTCGGCGATATGAAAGGGGATATGCCGCGGGTCGCCCGGGCCGATGCGCCCGAAGACGGCCTCGATGTGGGGGGCGTAGGTCTCCACATCCGGCACCATCACCAGGATCTCCCGCGGGGGCAGGGGGCTACCCTGAGCGTGGGCCTGCTGGAAGGCATCCAGCAGCTGATCGTGCAGCACCTCCACCTCCCGCTGCGGACCATGGGCCACCAGGAATTCCAGGCTGCGGTCCGCGTCGGGGTCGATGGTGGTGCCCAGTGCCCGGCGCTCACTGAGGGGGCGCAGTTCCAGGATGTCGTCCTGGAGTTGCTGCAGCAGGGTGTTCTGGCCCGGGGATTCGAACAGGTCGATGGACAGGCTCTGGGCCTGAAAGTGGGCCTCGTACTGTTCCCGCTGATCGTGTTCATCCAGCAGGCGGATGTAGTCCCGGCCCTGCTTGCCCCAGGCGGCCAGCAGGGGGTGGCCGTGCAGGTGCATCTCATCGGGTTCCACGCCGTCGGGCACTTTGCGGGCGCTCAGGCGCCGATAACCGCGGCGAAACAGGTCCCGGCCCTCGATGATGTCCCCCCAGTAATGGCAGCTGGGGTTATGGACGAACAGCATCACCTGGCTGACCGGGGCGATGCCCTCCAGTACCTCCAGGGTCTGGCGGGGCAGGGAGGAGATGCCGAACACGATCACCCGGCGGGGCAGCCCGGCGGGCCGGTTGGTCGAGGTGAAGGACCGGGAGGCCTTGAGAAATCGCTGGTGGATCGCCGCGCGGCTGTCGCCGGGGTCGTGCTCATCCCGGGCGATGTCCTCGAGCAGGGCCCGCCACAGCAGGGGTTGCCAGCGCTGGGTCTGGGGCACGGGATCCGTCCGACCATCGGGGCGGATGAGCACATCCTCGCCCGCCTCCCAGGCCTGCAGCCAGTCGCTGCGATACACTTGGTACTGGTCGAACAGGTCCGCCAGGCGCATGGCCAGTTGATGGCGCCGGCGCACATCGTCGTCCGTGTGCAGAAAGCCCCGCAGGGGCTGCAGCTGATCCATGGTGCCCGGCGTCGTCGCCAGGGCATCCAGATCCCCCAGCATGCGGTACAGCCGCCAGCCCAGGGGGGCCTTGTGAAAGGCGGAGACATCCGGCAGGTCGCCCAGCACCTGGCAGTAGGTGTTCCAGATGAAGCGGGCGGGCAGGGTGACCTCCAGGGCGGCGGCGATGCCGCAGCCACTGCCCGCATCCCCCGCATCCCGGGCCAGGGCGAGCTTGAGCCACTGCCCGATGCCGTTGCTTTGCACCAGGATGACCTCGTTCTCCAGCGGGCGCAGCGGGTGGCTACGCATCCAGGTGGTCATCAGGTCCCCGAGGGCCTCCAGGCGATTCCCCTGGATGAGCATGAAGCCCGTGGGCCAGGCGTCCGTGTGGGCGGTGTCCATGGTCAAAGCAGTTCCTTCACGACCTCGTACACGCACATCACATCCTCGCGGGTACAGTCGAACTGCCCCACCTGGACGCGGATGATGAGACGGCCGTGGTGACGGGTCTGGGTGAGATAGACGCGCCCATCATCGTTGATGCGCTTGAGCAGGGCCTCGGTGGCGGCATCGCCCGAATCCAGGGCGAAGCTGAACAGCGACAGCTGCGGGTGGGTGACGATCTGGATGCCTGGCAGGGTGGCCAGGGTCTCGGCCAGCTCCTCGGCCCAGGCTACGTGATTGTGGATGCGCTGGCGCAGGCCCTCCAGGCCATAGGCGCGCAAGGTGAACCAGATCTTCAGCGCGCGAAAGCGCCGGCCCAGGGGCACGGTCCATTCATTGAAGTCGGTCATGGACTCGGACTTGCCCAGGGTCTTCAGGTAGTCAGGGCGCAGGCCCAGGGTGCGGACCTGGGGGTCGGGATTGGCCAGGAACTGCACCGAACAGTCGAACTGCACGCCCAGCCACTTGTGGGGGTTGAAGACGATGCTGTCGGCGCCGTCGATGCCTTCCCACAGGTGCCGGTATTCCGGGCAGATCATGGCCGAACCGGCCCAGGCGGCATCCACATGGGTGGGCAGACCATGTACCCGGGCCACGGCGACACCATCGGCGATGCGGTCGCAGGCACCGATCCCGGTGCCGCCCACACACAGGATGATGCCGGCGGGCAGATGGCCGGCCTCACGGTCGGCGCGGATGGCAGCGTCCAGGGCCTTCATGTCCATGGCGTGTTCGGCATCGGTGGGGATCTTGACCAGGTTCTCCTGACCGATGCCGGCGATGCGCACATCCTTGTCGATGGAGGAATGCACATGGCTGGAGGCATAGAGGCGCAGCGTCGGCTGCCCCTGCAGCCCCTGGGCGTTGCCCAGCCAGTTCAATGCCTGCTCGCGCATGGTGAGGATGGCGGAGAGGGTGGCGGTGGTGGCGCTGTCGTGCAGGGTGCCGGTGAAGTGTGGGTCCAGCCCCAGGGCGTCGCGCAGCCAGATCACCATGGCCTCTTCCATCTCCGTGGCCGCCGGCGAGGTCTGCCAGAGCATGGCCTGGGCGGCCATGGCGTTGGCCAGTTGCTCGGCCAGCATGGAGGCAGGCGAGGCGTTGCCGGGGAAGTAGGCGAAGAACCGCGGATGCTGCCAGTGGGTCATGGCATCGGGCACGATGCGGGCAAAGTCCTCGAAGATGGCCTCCATGGGCTCGGGCTTTTCCGGGGCCTGGCCGGGGAGTTGGGCGCGGGTGTCGCCGGGACGGGTCTGGGCCCGAACGGGCCGGTCACGCAGGCCCTGATGATAGTCGTGGATCCAGTCCGCCGCCCGTTTGGACCAGTCCTGCAGGTCATCATGGTTCATCGGTGAGTCCTTGGCTCCATTGCGATGGGCCAGTGTACTGAGTTGGAGTCCTGTTCCGCCATCGTTACCCGCTGGTCCTGGGGAGAGGGTGTGCTCGTGGTGAGCGCTGTACGGGCCGTTCGTGAACGGCCCCGGCGGAGTGTCTGGCGTGGGTGATCCATCGGGTGGGGATGGTGGCATCCGATGCGCCGGCCGGGCGCTTCTCGAAGCGCCCCTACTGGTAGGTGGCCCCTACTCGAAGGGTCCCTGCTGGAAGCGCCCTTACTGGAAGGGTCCCTAATCGATACTCACCGGGTCAATGGCACGCCCCCCGAAGCGGTACGCTGGCTTGTAGGGAGTGGGGCTTAGTATGATCGGGGCATGTATCCATTCCCAGTGTCAGGAAAAACGCTTCGTCAGCCAAATGGCCTGGATGATCGGTCGGGGCGCGTTGCAGTGGCCCCTGGTCAGGAGGCGGCCCCATGGCCAGGACAGCGATAGAGCCCATGCCCCAGACGGGCCTGAGTGACTGGAAAGCCATCTGGAACCGCCTGGAACCGGGAGACAAGCATCGGGCGATGCTCTCCTTTCTTGAGCGACTGCGGGATCCCGCTTCGCGCCTGGAGATGGTCTGTGATACCACCCTCAAGACCCTGGCGCGGCGCAAGCGTTTCCGGGTCGAAACCCTGCGTCGCATGAAGAATCCGCAACTGGCCGGTGTGCTGCTGCCCAATGCGCCCACCCTGTTCGGCGCCCGGGAGTGGACGCTGCTGTTCCTGGGGTATTTTGCCGATTACAAGTCGCCCATCATGTGCCGGTTCCTGGACCTGTGTGGCGTGCCCCATGATGACCGCGGCTTCGTGGTGGGGGGGGATTCAAGGATCCGCGCTCCCGGGGATGTGCAGGCCACCACGCAGACCTTGGTGGAGGAATTCAGCGCGCGCGAGGTGGCCATCTACTTTCGCGTGCTCACGCAGATGGATCCGCAACTGTGGCATTTCCTGGATCCGGTCCTGCCCGAACTGACCCGGGCCATGGAGGAAGAGGAGGCCGCCCGCGCCCAGGAGGCGGTGGTGGATGCCCAGATCGCCGACACCCTGGAGGTGTCGGAGGACTTCACCCAACTGGATCGGGTGATCCTGGATCAGATCCTGGCGACCCTGAACGGTGACGATCGGGCCCTGAAGCCTAACGAACTGGTGGACCTGGTGGAGTCGGTCCATGCCCTGGATACCACACGGCAGCGTACCTATTTCCATCTGGGTTTCATGGATGCCCTGTTGCCGGAGAGGGAGATCGACGCCGCTCGCCGGGAGATGGATGACGAGCAGCGCCAGTGGTATCTCTCCGGTGTGCTCAGCGCCCATGTGCGGCAGCGGGACCATGATGCTGTCAAGGCAATACTGGCGCGTCATGGCGGGGTGTTCCGGGGCGCGGCCAAGACACCCGGCGGTGCCGGGGCGGGGCTCATCAACGAGGTCTACGGCTACCTGCTGGAGCAGGGCTATGATCGAGAGGCCATGCAACTGCTGCGCGGTCAGCGCTCGCATCTCAGCCCGGCCACCTTCTCCCTGATCCTGGATAAGGCCACCACCGCCATCCGTGAGGGCGATCCGGCCCTGGCCAATGTGCTGCTGGTGGAACTGCGTCAGGGCTTGCCCTATGTGCAGCTGGACCCGGATCAGCGGGAGCGCATGGATACCCTGCTGGAGCGTCGCCTGGGTCAGGCATTGCAGGCCCAGGGGAATTTCATCGGCGCCCGTGAAATCTTCGCGCGGCTCATCGAGGAAGACCGGGTGAATACCCCCTGCCTGCTGGCCGATCGGGGGCTGGTGAGCGGAGGCTTCCGGTCACTGGCGGATGTGGTGCTGCCGGACGATCCGGAGCGGTGTGCCAACACCCTGGTGCAACTGGAGCACGGTGAGGCCTATTTCCGCCAGGCGGTGGATCGTTTCGAGCGCCTGGCCATCAATGCCCATCACGCCCTGGCGGTGCTGGAGTTCCTGCGCTGGTCCGGACCGGATGGCCAGGACGCAGTCCGTGATCGGGCCCTGGTGCATGTGAATGAGGCCCTGATCGGCATGATGAGCGATACCGCATCGACAGCCTACGAGCGGCTGGGGTTGCTGGGTCAATGCCGATTCATGCAGGCGGTGCTGATGATGGCCCGCCTGGACCAGGGCTCGGCCCGTGCCGCTATCGAGTCCTGGCGGGCCATCGCCAACGAAACCGGTCGCTTGCCCCGCTGGGGCGTGCAGCGTTTCCTGGAGTCGGCCGACCTGGTGGAGCCTCGACTGGCCACGGAGATTGCCGAGTGCATCTGGCGTCATGGGGGGGGATCGTCGCTGACCATGATTGATCGACCCGAGTGGTTCGCCGGGTCGGTGTATCTTCAGGACGAACTCCTCACCCTTGCGCGTAATAGCGGCGACAAGTCCGGGGCCGAACAGTGGCGTGTCTGGTCGGTGCTGGTGCCGGCCGCACTGTCGGCAGGGCGCGTGGATGTGGCCCAGGAGGGGCTGGATGCCATGGAGGCCCTGGCCCAGGATTCGCGTTTCTGCGAGCCCATGCTCCAGTGGCTGGAGTACCCCGAGCGCCTGGATCCAGCCTGGTCGGAGGTGGAGATCCTTCGCTCCCGGTTTCGTCTTTACCGACGCCTGGGCCGGGATCCAGAGGCCTTCGCCCAGTTGCGGGCGTTGTTCTACGCCCTGCGTGACACCCGCCCCATGGAGGCGGCCCAGGCGCTGGATCTATTTCGGGAGTGTGATGCCCCGGGTGAGTATTTTGCCGATTTGCATCTGCCGGACACGGCCTCGGACGAGGGTGACGATGCCGACCTGGAAGAACAGTTGCGGGTGGGCGCCCCGGTGAAGGTGCTGTTCGTGGGGGGTAACGAGATCCAGGCCCGCTATACCGACACCATCAGCCGCACCCTGACCGAGGAATGGCCGGGGGTGGTGGTGTCGTTTCGTCACACGGGCTGGTCGTCCAACTGGGGACGGGACGTGGATGTGCTCAAGCGCCAGGCGATCGATGCCGATGCCGTGGTGCTGATGACCATGATGCGCACCACCCTGGGCCGCGCCCTGCGCGAGGCCCTGAACGATCCGCCCCGGCCGTGGATCCCCTGTACGGGCACAGGCAAGCAGGCGTTGCTGGAGAGCATCCGGCGCGCGGCGCGGGTGGGCTTGCAGATGCAATCGGGGCAGGCATCCACCCTGCGGGAATAGCGCTTATGGAGAAGCAGGCGAGACAGATCAAGGGATGATCATGGGCCGCTGGAAAATCGTTATTTACCATGGTAATAACTCACCCCTGAAAAATTCCATGGAAAAGGAGCAGTTTTTTTTAGAACAAGACGACTCGGGGGGAGTATGGGGAGAAAGGTGGTTTCGATGGTGGCAGGTGCGCTGGCGCTGTCCATTGGCATGGGGACGGGCGTGGCCACGGCCGAGTGGGACTGGGGGGGGGGTCTTCGAGTCCGGGTGACGGATCTGAAGGATATTCCCATGACGGTGCCAGCCGAGGTGGATCAACTCTTCAATCGCACCCGCACCCGCCTGTGGGCCAGCTATGCGTTCAGCGAGGACATCCAGTTCAATGGCCGGCTGATGAACGAATTCCGCTTCTACGACAAGGATCGTCAGTACACCCGCGATCACGACCCGCTGGGCGAGATCGTTCCCGATCTGCTCTATGTGGATATCAACAACCTGGCGGGGGGCAGGGTGGACCTGCGTCTGGGCCGCCAGGAACTGATCTACGGTACGGGCAACATCCTGCTCAACGGTACCCCGCGGGATGGTTCCCGCAGCCTGTTTTACAATGCCATCAAGGCTAGCGTGGCCCTGGGGCCGGAGCACAGTGTGGATTTGCTGGCCATCTATAATGAGGCCAAGGATTCGCTGACCCTCAACCGGGAACCGCAACTGACGTTGATCGAGCACGACGAGGCGGCGGCGGGGCTGTATGGGCGTTATGAGGGGGTGGAGGACATGCCCCTGGAGTATTACTGGATCTATAAGGAAGAAAAGGACCGTAGCTACCCGAGGCAGGGGATCGAGGCCGATGCCGATTTCCACACCGTGGGTGTTCGCGCGGCCCCCGACTGGGGCCGGTGGTCCGCCAATCTGGAGATGGCCGTACAGCGGGGCAGTCAGGAGGAGGATGATCTCAAGGGTGAGTTGCTGGATGCCTCGGTCACGCTCCGGCCCGACATGTGGGGTGAAACCCGGCCTGCGTTCACTGCCGGCTTTTACTATCTTTCCGGCAATGAAGGGGGGACCGCGGATAACGAGGGATGGCGCCCGGTGTTCTCCCGCTGGCCGCAGTTCAGTGAGCTGTATGCCTATGGCTTTATCGGCAGTGAGTTCGGGGTGGCCGGCTGGAGCAATCTGAAGGCTCCCTTTGTGGGCCTGGACATGAAACCTTCACCACGCACTTCCCTGAAACTTCGCTATCATCGGATGTACGCGGATGAAAGGGACGGCCCGGGCAATGGTGATCTGCGCGGCGACCTGCTTACCGCGGTGCTGGGGGTGAACCTGGCCGAGAATCTGCGCGGCCACCTGTGGGCCGAGTTCCTGGATCCCGGTCATTACCATGCAAGAGGGGCGGATGATGCCCATTTCCTTCGGGCCAATATTGAATACAGTTTCTAGGTTGGCGGTACGGGGCACCGATCACGGGGCAGGGGTGGGACTCTTGCGCTGCCGGCTGGTCATTGCTGGAATGTCCTCATGACCGTCAGCGATCCCTTCCAGGATGTGCTCGTGATTCAGGATCGCCTGCCGATCCTGCACAGCACCGTGGAGGCCTTGCCCCAGGGGGAGGAACTGGCCCGCATCAATGAGGCCAATGAGGGTCTGCTGAGGGTGTATGTCAGCCTGGATGACGCCTCTTCGCGGGTGAATGAAGAACTTGGGAGCGAGATCTCCCATGAATTGGCTCGCATCGAGACCAAGCTCAATGTGATTCTCGAGATGCTGGGGTCCTTGCTGCACACACAGGTGACGTCACCGGATCCGGTGAACATGCGGATCTCTGCGGAGGGGTTGGGGTGGGTGCAAGGAGAGCGCTTGGAGCCGGGCCAGATGCTGCGCATGCACTGGCACCTGTGCCCGCAATTCCCACGGCCGCTGGAGCTCTACGGCGAGGTGGCCTCGTGCCAGGCGTTGCCGGAGGGTTACGAGATTTCCGTGCGGTTTCGTGGCCTCAGCCCGTTACTTGAAGAGGGTATCCAGAAGCTGGTATTCAGGCGACACCGCCGCAGCGTGGCCCAGTCCCGGTCCCGCTGACCGGGCTTCCGCTTGTCGGTGACATGGTGCGGTATAACGGAAGCGAACCTGTCAGGGGCAGGCCTGGTGGGACATGAGTGAGGTTTTGGGTTTATCCTGCGGGCCCAGCGATTGCTTCCGGCTGACAATTTCATGGCAATTGACGATACAGGCACATTCAACATGATCGATACGCCGCTGCCGCGGATGCCGCGGAGCGTCATGGTGCTTGCCAGCCAGCCAGAGCGCGTTCAGCAACTCAGTACCGTCCTGGAATTCATGGAATGCGATCCCGTGGTGGTCTCGCTGGATGATGTGGCCACGGGTCTGGATACGGATACGTCCTGGCTGATGGTTCTGGTCAGTGGCTGTGTGGGAAGTGCTCGGGACCTGAAATCCCTTGAGGCGTTGAAGAGCCATGAGGGACAGCCGCCGCCCATCGCGCTGGTGGGTGACGAGAGTGAGTTCGGCGCCCTCCCGGAGGAGGTTGCCCCCCGTTTGCTGCGTCGTCTGGATTATCCGCCACGCGTGACGCAATGGTCCGATACCCTGCAGCGCGCCCGGCATCTGGTGGTGAATGGCGTGGATCTGAGTGGCCGGGTTCGACAGGCGCTCTATCAGTCCCTGGTGGGCTGTAATCGGCATATGCAACGTATCCGTGATCACATTGAGCAGGTGGCCATTACGGATGCCAATGTGCTGATCCTTGGTGAGACGGGGACCGGTAAGGAAGTGGTGGCCCGCAATATTCACAATTGCTCTGCCCGGCAGGGCAAGCCCTTTGTGGCCGTCAATTGTGGCGCCATTCCCGGTGAACTCCTGGAGAGCGAGTTGTTCGGGCATGAGAAAGGTGCCTTCACGGGGGCGATCAGTGCCCGCCCTGGGCGTTTTGAGCTGGCTCAGGGCGGGACGTTGTTCCTCAATGAAATCGGTGACATGCCTGTGCCCATGCAGGTCAAGCTGCTGCGGGTGTTGCAGGAACGGACCTTCGAGCGGGTGGGTAGCACCAAGACCCTGACCACGGATGCCCGGATCATCGCGGCCACCCATCGCGATCTGGAGTCGGCCATTGAGGAGGGCGGGTTTCGCGAGGATCTTTACTATCGACTCAATGTATTTCCCATTGAAGTGCCCTCCCTGAAAGAGCGTATCGAAGACCTGCCGCTGTTGATCAGTGAATTGCTCCGCCGCATGGAGGCCGAGGGGCGGGGGTGCGTACGCCTGTCTTCCGGCACACTCCAGGTGCTGGCCCGGCACCCATGGCCGGGCAACGTACGCGAACTGGCCAACCTCATGGAGCGCCTGGCCATCATGCACCCGGGTGGGACCGTGGAGCCGATGGATCTGCCTCGAAAGTTCCGTGGCGACCTCAGTGAGGATGAACTGGAACAGGCCGGGGAGGTGTCGAGTCCCTTCATGGCGAGCGGCGTTGGAGGAGCCGCCAGCGACGGTGTCCCTGATGAAGGTCTCGATCTCAAGGAATATATGGGTGAGCTGGAGATGCGTCTTATCCGGGATGCCCTGGACAAGTCGGGTGGCGTGGTGGCTCAGGCGGCAAAACTCCTGGGCATGCGCCGCACGACGCTGGTGGAGCGGATGCGGAAATTTGGCATTACCCGCGAGGAAGATGCGGCGGAATCTTGACGATTTCTTGAGTGTTAATTTTAAGTTATTGAATATAAATTAATAAATAGATTGGCATGTAACCTGCTTTAGTTCTGGTAAAGGCCCGTCTCGCGCTGCGTCGCTGACAGGTCACAACAGGACACGATGTGGAGCAGGTGCAATGAGTCAAATGACCCTCATGACCACGGAGCCTGATGGCGAGGTTCCGGATCTGGTGGCTGAAGACCCCCGAAGTCGGGATCTCCTGACATTGGCTCGCCGCGTTGCCGCGTCCGAAGTGACGGTGATGATCAACGGCGAATCCGGGGTAGGTAAGGAAGTCTTCGCCCGTTTCATTCATGACCATTCTTCCCGGGCGAACGCCCCCTTCGTGGCGCTGAACTGCGCCGCAATCCCTGAAAATATGCTGGAGGCCATGCTCTTTGGCCATGAGCGGGGTGCCTTCACCGGTGCTTATGAATCCCGGCCGGGCAAATTCGAACTGGCCGAGGGGGGCACCCTGCTGCTCGATGAGATTTCCGAGATGGACCACGGGCTGCAGGCCAAGCTGTTGCGTGTATTGCAGGAGCGGGAGGTGGAACGCCTGGGTGGGCGTCATCCGCGTCCGGTGGATGTGCGTGTTCTAGCCACATCCAATCGCAATCTCCAGGAGGCGGTGGCCGATGGCCAGTTTCGGGAAGACCTCTACTACCGCCTGAACGTGTTTCCCCTTCTGATTCCCCCTTTGCGCGACCGCCCTGGCGATATTCTGCCCCTGGCGCGACGGCTCATTCATGTCCATGGGCGCGGCATCGATCACGCACAACTCACCCAGGCGGCGGCGGCCCGTCTCGTGGATCATCCCTGGCCTGGCAATGTGCGGGAACTGGATAACGTGATCCAGCGCGCCATGATCCTGCGGGATGGGGTGGATATCGATGCTGAATCCCTTCAGTTCGAGGGTGTGACGGGTCTGGATACGTCACTGCAGCCACCGTTCATGGGGCAGGCCGAACACGTATCTTCCTCGGTCATTCGAGATCAGCGACTGGGCGATAACCTGCGCTCCCGCGAGGAGCAGCTGATTCTGGATGCACTGCGGATGGAGGATGGCAGCCGCAAGGACGCTGCCGCCCGGTTGGGCATCAGCCCGCGCACGCTGCGTTACAAATTGGCGAGGTTGCGTGAAGCCGGTGTGACCATTCCTTGAAACTCGACTCCCGTGGGTAGATGGCTTGAGACGACATGGGTCGTGAATTGAATCGTATGTGGAGGGCACTGTCATGAGCGACAGACAAATCAACCAGGTGTTGCAACAGATGCGTTCGCTGGCGGCGAATGCCGGGGTGGAGGGGCAACCTGCCGCGAATCGGGAGATCCAGCCCGGTCAGCCGGATTTTTCCACCATGCTGCGTGAGTCCCTGGACAAGGTGAGCGAGACTCAAAAGTCGAGCGGTGAGCTGGCAACGCGCTTTGAAATGGGCGATCCGGATGTGGATCTGCCCCAGGTCATGGTGGCCAAACAAAAGGCCAGTGTCGCCTTTGAGGCCACTACCCAGATTCGTAACCGTCTGGTGTCCGCATATCAGGACATCATGAACATGCAGGTCTGAGGACCGGTAGGGCATCATTATGGCCACTTCACTGACCACCACATTCAATCAGCAGGTCGAAGGTTTCAACCGGCTGCCCGCACAGAGCCAGATCGGCCTGTTGGTCGGTGTGGCCGCTGCGATTGCGCTGGTGGTGAGCCTGTTCATCTGGCTCAACCGACCCGACTACACCATCCTCTATCCAGACCTGGGACAAAGCGAGAGTGCCGAGGTGATGCAGGCCCTGGATCAGCAGGGGATCAACTACCGGGTGGACCCGGTGTCGGGCGCCCTGACGGTGCCCGCCGATTCGGTGCACAAGGCCCGTTTGCAGGTGGCCACGGAAGGTCTGCCACAGTCGAGCGATTTTGGCTTCGAACTCATGCAGGAGGACCAGGGGATCGGCACCAGTCGGTTGGTGCAGACTGCCCGCTATCACCGGGCTCTGGAGGGAGAACTGGCCCGCTCCGTAGCCACCTTGTCCAGTGTGGAAGCGGCGCGCGTGCATCTGGCCATGCCCCGCGAAACCGTCTTCGTGCGCGATCGTGGACAGCCCAGTGCCTCGGTGGTGGTGACCCTGCATCCCGGGCGGACTCTGGATGAGCGGCGCGTGGCCGGCATTGTGCACCTGGTGTCGTCCAGTGTGCCGGGCATGGAGCCCGAGAGTGTGACGTTGGTGGACCAGCGCGGACGGCTGATGACACAGGATGTCGAGGACGATGGCATGACCCTGTCCACTCGCAACCTGGAGTTCACCCGTTTGATGGAAGAGGATCTGTCTCAGCAGGTGATGGACATCATTGCCCCCATTGTTGGCGAGGACGGCGTGCGGGCGCGTGTGTCCGCGGATCTCGATTTCTCTCGTATTGAACGCACCATCGAGAACTACGACCCGGAACTCACTGCGCTGCGCAGTGAACAGTATACGGAGGAAGAAACCCGAGGAGCGGTCGGGGGCGTCATGGGCATCCCGGGTGCTCTGACCAACCAGCCACCTGCCGGCGGTGAACTGGGCGCCGAGGGTGAGGGGGTGATGGAGCCCGGCGCGGAGTTGCCGGGTTCGTCGCGGCGCAGTGGGACACGCAACTATGAAGTGGACCGCACCATCAGCCATGTGCGCGAGGCACCCGGCACGGTAAGGCGCCTGTCGGTGGCCGTGGTGGTCGACTTTCAGGAACAGATGAATGAAGAGGGCGAGATGGTGCGTGAGCCCCTGCCGCCGGAGGAGTTGGCGCGCATCGAGGGCCTGGTTCAGCAGGCGGTTGGTTTTGACGCCCGGCGCGGTGATAGTGTTAATGTGATCAGTGCGCCTTTCCGGGTGGAACCGGAGCCTGAGCCGCTGCCCGAGCCACCTGTATGGGAGCAGGCCTGGGCGCAGGAACTGGCCCGCACGGCCCTACTGGCTCTGGTGGCTCTGTTGGCCATCCTGCTGGTGGTGCGGCCACTGCTCAAGGGGCTGGCTGCCCAGGGGGCTGCCGGCAAGGAAGAGGACGAAGAGGGCAAGGCCGCCGGTGAGGGTGAGGTGGGAGAAGACCAGCTCAGCCTGACCAGTCAGGGGGATGAACCCATGGCGTTGCCCGGCAAGGGTAACCGTGACTACGAGACGAACCTGGAGCGGGTGCGTGAATTGATCAAGGATGATCCTAAACTGGTGGCTCAAGTGGTGAAAAACTGGGTGGCGGAAGATGGAGCCTAAAAGCAAATTGAGCGGTCCGAATCGCGCCGCAGTCTTTCTGATGAGCCTTGGTGAAGAGGCAGCAGCGGAGGTACTGCGGCACATGGGGCCCAAGGAGGTCCAGAGCGTCGGGACCGCCATGGCCTCCTTGACCAACGTCTCGAAATCGGACGTGGCGCAGGTGGTGGATGATTTCGTCGCCACGGTGGATGAGCAGACAGCCCTGGGGATGGGCTCTGACGACTACATTCGCAGTGTGCTCAACAGCGCGCTGGGTAAGGACAAGGCGGATGGCGTCATCGACCGGATCCTGCTGGGCCGCAACTCCAAGGGTCTTGAATCCCTCAAATGGATGGATCCGCGGGCGGTCGCCGAGGTGATTCGCCTTGAGCACCCTCAGATCATCGCCATCGTGTTGTCCTACCTGGACCCTGATCATGCGGCCTCGGTACTCTCCTTCCTGCCGGATCGGACGCAGCCGGACATCCTCATGCGCATTGCGACACTCGACGGTGTGCAACCGACCGCGTTGCAGGAGCTGGACGAGATTCTGGAGCGACAGTTCGCCGGCAACATGAACGTCAAGTCGTCCAGTGTCGGTGGAATCAAGAGCGCAGCCACCATCCTCAACTTCATGGATTCCTCCAAGGAAGGCTCCATACTGGATAAGGTGCGGGATGTGGATGAAGGGCTGAGTCAGAAGATCCAGGATCTCATGTTCGTGTTCGGTAATCTGGCGGATCTCGATGACCGCAGCATCCAGTCCCTGCTCAGGGAGCTGTCCACGGATTCCCTGGTGATGGCCCTGAAGGGGGCCGACGAGAACCTGAAGGACAGAATCTTCAAGAATATGTCCAAGCGGGCTGGCGAGATGCTGCAGGACGATCTCGAGGCCAAGGGGCCGGTGCGCCTGAGCGAAGTGGAGACGGCCCAGAAGGAAATCCTCGGCATCGCCCGCCGCATGGCCGAGGCCGGCGAGATTGTCCTTGGCAACAAGGGCTCCGAGCAGATGGTCTAAGGAGGCAAGAGCATGGGTGGCAACGAACGCGTGATTCCCCAGGCCCAGGCCGGCCAGGCCCAGTTGTGGAAGATCCCCGAGGTGGGCGACCCGCCGCCGGCTCCCGAACCTGAGGCGCAGGCCGATGAGGAGACCGATGCCGATGCGGGCTTGATGTTACCCACCGCGGAGCGCATTCGCGAGATCGAGGACCAGGCCTATCAGTCTGGATTTGAGCGGGGGCGGGAAGCCGGCTACGAAGAGGGGCTGAGCACCGGGCGCGAGATGGGATACAAGGATGGTGAGGCCAAGGGCGTCAAGGCAGCCGAAAAGACCACCGAGCAGCGGTTAAAGGCCTGGGACCGGTTGCTCCAGGGGCTGGTGACTCCCTACGAAGAACTGGATGCGGTGATCGAGGAGGAGTTGGTACAGCTGGCCATCGCCGTGGCCAGACAGTTGGTTCGCCGCGAACTGCGCACGGATCCATCGGCCGTCGTGGCGGTATTGCGTGAAGCCCTGAGTGTACTCCCCAGTGCCGATCGCAAGGTCAGGCTGTATCTGCATCCCCAGGATGCCAAGCTGGTCAAGGATGCACTGCATCTCAATGATCTTGAGCGACCCTGGTCGGTGGTGGATGACCCCACGCTCAGCCGGGGGGGTGTCAAGCTGGAGACGGATACCTCAAGGGTGGATGCCAGTCTGGAAGCGAGGCTGAATGCCGTGATTGCATCAGTGTGGGGCGGCGAGCGCCGCAGTGACCACATTGAGGAGGACAACCCGACCGAAGCCCTTGTATCGGCAAGGACAGAGCCTGCCCGGGAGGCTGAACCGGCGCCTTCCCCCGACCCCCGGGTAGCGGGTTCTGGCGGCGAGAATGGGTGAGGCCGCCATCATTCCCCGGTTGATTGCCCCCCAGGCCCGTATCGCACGGCTTGAGGCGCGTCTGAAGCGCTATCGGGGTCGCCTCGAACATGTCCGCTCGGTGGTGGCCGAGGGTCGCCTGGTGCGCATGGTGGGGCTGACTCTGGAGGCGGAAGGGTGTCAGGTTTCCGTCGGTGGCCGGTGTCGTGTCGTCAGTCTGGGTGGCCAGGAGGTCGAGGCGGAGGTGGTGGGTTTTTCCGGGGAGCGGACCTATCTGATGCCCGTGGGCGATATCAGCGGCCTGACACCGGGAGCCCGGGTGATTCCCACGCGTCATGCACGGGAGACGCTGGTGGGAGAAGCTTTGCTGGGCCGGGTTCTGGATGGCTCGGGCCGGCCTCTGGATGGGGGGGGATTACCCCAATGCGATGATCATGTGTCGCTGAATGGCAGGCCCATCAACCCACTGGCACGGGAACCCATTCATGAGCCGCTGGATGTGGGGATCCGTGCCATCAACGGATTGCTCACCGTGGGGCGAGGTCAGCGCATGGGCCTGTTTGCAGGCAGTGGCGTGGGCAAGAGTGTGCTGCTGGGGATGATGACCCGTTACACCGCGGCGGATATCACCGTGGTGGGGCTGATCGGCGAGCGCGGACGTGAGGTCAACGAATTCGTGCAGAAGATCCTGGGGCCGGAGGGGATGGCGCGGGCGGTGGTGGTGGCTGTGCCCGCTGACCATCCCCCGTTGATGCGTCTGCATGGCGCCATGCTGGCCACCAGCATTGCCGAATATTTCCGCGACAAGGGACATAACGTGCTGCTGTTGATGGACTCGCTGACCCGCTTTGCCCAGGCGCAGCGGGAGATTTCCCTGGCCATCGGCGAACCGCCTGCCACCAAGGGCTACACGCCTTCGGTTTTTGCCCGTCTGCCGCAATTGGTGGAGCGCGCCGGCAATGGGGATCGGGGCTCAGGCTCGATCACAGCGTTTTACACGGTGCTGGCGGAGGGGGATGACACCAATGACCCGATTTCCGACGCGGCTCGTGCCATCCTGGATGGGCATGTGGTCCTCTCCCGGCGTATTGCCGATACGGGACGTTATCCAGCCGTTGATGTGGAGGCCTCGGTGTCGCGGGTGATGAATGACATTGTCGACCCGGGGCATATGCAGGCAGCGCGTCAGTTCAAACAATTATATTCACAATATCAGCAAAATCGCGACCTGATCAGTGTAGGCGCCTATCAAAAGGGGTCCGACCCCCGTGTGGACGAGGCCATTGCCCTGTTCCCCCGTCTTGAGCGGTTTTTACAGCAGGATCTGCGAGAAGCCGTGAACTTCAAGAAGAGCCTGCGGGATTTGGAAGAGTTGGTTTCCAGACGGAGCGCGGTGCAGGCAGAAAGGCCCGCTCAGGAGGATGTCAATGCAGGTCGTGGAATAGCGTCGTGAGGTGAGATGCGATGAATCGATCCAAACGTATGGAACCCGTGGCCCGGTTGGCCGACACCCGACAGCAGACTGCTGCGCGTCAACTGGGGGATTGGCAGAAGGTCCTGGATGACCGCCTCGCCAGGCTGGATGAATTGAGCGGTTATCGCGATGAATATGCGCAGCGATTTGAATCCAGTACCTCCGTTCCCCTCAATGGCGTGGGCGTGCGTGACTACCGGTTATTCCTGTCACGACTCAACCAGGCCATTGATCAACAGATGAAGCTGGTGCAGGCGGCAAGGGCAGAGCTGGAGCGCAGCCGGGGTCAATGGGTGGAGGCCCGGGGGCGTACCGAAGCGATCAACCGTGTGGTTGAGCGATTTGAGCGCGAGGAGCGTTACGAGGTGGATCGGCGGGAACAGGCTGAGCAGGATGATCGCAATGTGAGACGCAAACCCGATTTTTAGATCGGCACGTTTATTGATTGTTAACTGGACAAGAGTGATCACCACATAGGTATCCCGTCATGGATATGCCCATCATGCAACTACCCCCGTCAACACGGGGCTCCGGAGAAGGCAGCCTGGCGCAGTTCGTCAAGGAATTGCCGCCTGAACTTCAGGAGGAACTGGTCGAGGGGGGAGACTTCTGGGAGAGTCTTTTACTGTATTTTCAGGATCTGGAGGCGGATTTACCGGGTGAGCTCGGCAATCAGCTTCCGGAGGGGCTTGTATTGCCGACTGATCTGGATGCCGACAAGCTCAGGGCCTTGATGGAGGAACAGGGCGAAGCCGATGCGGAGGGGCTTTTCGCCATGCTCCATGCTCTGAAGGGGGCGGAGTTGCCTGAGTCCGGCCAGGTCTTGCCGCTCCCGGCAGCGGAACCGGGCAATCGGCCCAATCAGCTGGTGTTGGCCATGGCACAGGTGTGGCGGGGTGGCGTCGAGGGTGAGGCACCGGCCCAAATGCAGATGCAGTCCATCGAATCCCTGCTGGCCCGTGCGACCTCCCAGGCGGAGGGGGCGGGCAAGGAGGGGCTGTCCGTCCAGTTGGCCGGGGATGTCTCGCTGGGCCTGCAGCCTGCATCTCAGCAACAAGGTCCACGGGTCATGACCCTGGAGGTGCCCATGCCGCAACCCAATATGTCGCAGTCCAAATGGAATGAGGCGGTGGGCAACCGGGTGCTCTGGATGGTGAACCAGAATGTGCAGGGGGCCGAGTTGCGCCTGAACCCACCCCATCTGGGGCCGCTGGAGATCCGCGTGTCCATGGAGGGAGATCGCGCCAATGTGCAGTTTCTCGCGCCCCACGCGGCCACTCGGGATACCCTGGATGCCGCCATCCCTCGGCTGCGGGAGATGTTTGCCGAAAACGGTGTACAGCTCGGTGATGTGGATGTCTCGCACCGCGAAGGGGGCGAGGGTGGGCAGTCACCTCAGGATGAGGGCCCGTCGGGCGGAGCGACACGGGCAGAGGGCGCGTTCACGTCCGAGTCTCTGGAGGGCCCCGCCCCTGATCGGCAATCGGGCCTGCTGGACGCTTACGCCTGAACCCGGCTTGGGTGCCTGTCGGGAACCGATGCGCCCTGTGTTCCATGAACGGAAATGACGCCTGTCATCCATCAGGGACAGAGACGAAAGGAGAGTGAAAGGACATGTTGAGCAACGTTCGCATCGGTATCCGCTTGATGGTGGGGATTGCCCTGGTCCTTTTGGCTACCTTGGGACTGGTCATACCCGTGGCTCTCAATGCGATCAGCCAGATCACCGAACGCGCCCAGCTGCGGCAACTGGAGGATCTGTTCATGGCGTTGCAGACGTCCGTGGAGGAGACCAGCCTGCGGGCGCAGGCCCAGGCCGAAGTGGTGGCCAGTTCGCCGAACGTGCAACGGGCCTTTGCGGAGCGTGAGCGCGAGACATTAACCGAACTGACCCTGCCTGTCTTTGAGCGCATGCGCGATGAATATGATGCCGTCCAGTTCCAGTTTCTGACGGCGCCTGCCACCTCCTTTCTGCGTCTGCACATGCTGGAGCGTTACGGCGACGATCTGCGCAATATGCGGGAAACCGTGGTTCAGGCCAATCGTCAGGGGCGATCAGTGAGGGGACTCGAGCGCGGTGTCGCTGGCCTGGGTGTGCGTGGTGTCACTCCGGTTCGCCATCAGGGTGAACAGGTGGGGGTGGTGGAGTTCGGGTTGTCCTTTGGAGAGCCGTTTTTTCAGGATTTCACCGAGAAGTACGGTGTTCATGCGGCGTTGCATATTCGCGGTGAACGGGGTTTTGAGACGTTTGCCGGCACCATCGGTGGCCCGGATCGCCTCCGTGAGGATCATCTCGACCGGGTGATGGATGGCGAAAACCTTTTGCAAACCATCGAGCATCAGGGGCAAGCCGCCGCCATCTATGCAGAGTCGGTGGTGGATTTTGCGGGCCGGCCTGTCGGAGTGTTGGAGGTGATGATTGACCGCAGCGACTACGTGGCGCAGTACCGTCAGGCGCTGGGGCTCGTTCTGGGTATTGGTGCGTTGGTCATGCTGGGTGGACTGTTGGCGGCCTGGTTCATCGCCCGTGGCATTGTGGTACCCCTGAGACTCGCGGCACAGCGCATGGATGAGATTGCCCAGGGGGATGGTGACCTTACGCAGCGTCTGCCCGCCCAGGGGCGTAACGAACTGTCACAACTTTCCCAGTCCTTCAATGGTTTTGTAGACAAGATTCACCAGCTGGTGCGGCAGATTGTCGGTGCTGCCACTCAGGTAGCCGCGGCAGCGGAGCAGCTCTCAGCGACCACCGAGGCAACAGTCCAGCAGATCAAACGACAGCAAAGTGAATCGGATCAAGTGGCTACAGCGATGAATGAGATGGCTACCACGGTTCAGGATGTTGCTCGCAATGCTTCCGAGGCGGCCCAGGCAGCGACCGGTACGAATCAGGAGGCACATGCCGGCAATGCGGTGGTGGCCCGGACGATTGATGCCATCGAGACGCTGGCTCAGGAGGTGGAGAACGCGGGGCGGGCGATTGAGCAGGTGTCTCATCAAAGTGACGAGATTGGCAAGGTGCTGGATGTGATTCGCGATGTGGCGGAACAGACCAATCTGTTAGCCCTGAACGCGGCCATTGAAGCGGCCCGAGCCGGTGAGCAGGGCCGTGGCTTCGCGGTGGTGGCCGATGAGGTGCGCACGTTGGCCAGTCGTACACAGGAGTCCACCAACGATATCCGTGGCATCATCGAGCGTCTCCAAGCGGGAACGCATGAGGCCGTACGGACCATGACAACCAGCCGTACCAAGGCGCGGGATAGTGTTGAGCAGGCGGCTTCGGCAGGCCAGAGCCTGCAGTCCATCAACCAGTCTGTGGGTAACATCAACGACATGAACGCGCAGATCGCCAGCGCTGCAGAGGAACAGTCTGCGGTCGCGGAGGAGATCAACCGCAATATCAACAATATCAGCCATGCCGTCGAGCAGACGGCAACCGGCTCGGACCAGATTGCCCGCGCCAGCGAGGAGCTGGCCCGCTTGGCAGCCGATCTGCAATCGTCGGTGGGCCGATTCAAGATCTGACCCTGCTCGCCTGAACGATCGGCCCAAAGGCTGGGCCATCCGCCATCATGCCTGCAGAAACTTCGGTACTTCGTTAGACTCCCCCAAGTTTGACACGCCCCCTGCTTCTCCAGGAGCAGGGGGCGTCTTTGCGTTTGCGATATCTGTCAAAATTCTGGCGCAGCGTTTGGCGGGTTTATTTTAACGTATTGATTGAGAGTTTATTTTTGGGGGCTTCCCGCATGGCATATGCCTTGCATCAACTCCAGAAGAGGGAGACCATTCGATGGCCAAGAAACCTGAAAAAAGCAAGCTCGACCTGAATCCCAATGCCGGCAAAGGCGGTGGCAAGGGGGGCATCTTGAAACTGATCCTGATTGTGTTGTTGACCTTTGTGGTGGCCGCAGGCGTGGGAGGAGCTGCCGCTTGGTATTTCCTGGTCATGCCCGGGTCGAACGCCGCGGAGGAGGAGACCGTGATTCCCGAAGCCCAATACCTGCCGCTGGATCCACCCCTGGTGGTGAATTTCTCGGGTTCGGAGCGTATCCGGTTTGCCCAGGTGGGCATTGTGGTGATGGCGCGCAATGAAGACGTCTTTCAGGCAGTGGAAAGGCACATGCCGGTGATACGCAACAACCTGATGTTGTTGCTGAGCCAGAAGACGTATGACCAATTGGTCACCGCGGAAGGCAAGGAGATTTTGCGCCAGGAAGTGCTGGAGGAAATTCGCAGCGTACTTGAGCAGCGCGGTGCGCCCGCGAACGTGGAAGCGATCTATTTCAATAACCTGGTGATGCAGTGAGGCTGGGCCATGCCGACCAATGATGTTCTTTCCCAGGACGAGATTGATGCCCTCTTGCACGGGGTCGATAGCGGGGCGGTGGAAACCGAGGAGGATTTCCTGGCCCATGATGGGGTGGCGCGTGGTTATGATCTGACCACCCAGGACCGCATCGTAAGGGGGCGGATGCCGACCCTGGACATGATCAACGAACGCTTCGCCCGGTATATGCGTATCGGTGTGTTTGAGCTGCTGCGCCGGTCCGCTGAGATTTCGGTGCTCGGATTGAAGATGATGAAGTTCGGTGAGTATGTCCACTCACTGTATCTGCCCACCAGCCTGAACATGGTTCGTGTCAAACCCTTGAGAGGGACAGCCCTGTTCGTGATTGATCCCAAGCTGGTCTTCATCCTGGTGGACAATTTTTTTGGTGGGGATGGACGTTACCCCGCGAAGATCGAAGGCCGGGAGTTCACGCCCACGGAACTGAGAGTGATCCGCATGCTGCTCGAGCAGGCTTTCAAGGATTACCAGCAGGCCTGGGCCCCGGTGATGGATCTGGAATTCGAATACAGCCGCTCGGAAGTCAATCCGCAGTTCGCCAATATCGTCAGTCCCACCGAAGTGGTCGTGGTCTGTTCCTTTCAGGTGGAACTGGATGGCGGTGGTGGGGAGTTCCACATCACCATGCCCTACGCAATGATCGAGCCGATCCGGGATCAGCTGGATACCGGCCTGCAAAGTGACCGCGCCGATGTGGATGATCGCTGGCCCAAGGCTCTTCGGGAAGAATTGAAAATGATCGAGGTGGAGATCAGCGCGACCCTGGCAGAGGCCGAGTTGACCGTGGCGGAGATGATCAACCTCAAGCCCGGTGACGTCATTCCCATCGAGATGCCTGAAAACATCATTCTCCGGGCAGAGGACGTGCCGGTCCTGCGGGGAGAGTTTGGCGTCTCCAATGGACTGAACGCCTTAAAGATTGCAGGGCAAGTGAAGCTCTCTAACTGATTATCAGGAGGCTACCATGAGTGAAAAGAACGATCAGGACAACGCGGCTGATGCCGAGGATCCCTGGGCTGCCGCTCTGGCGGAGCAGGCCGAAGCCGAGAGCAAGGAGCAGCCTGAGGGCAAGGAAGACGACCAGAATGCGCAGGATGATCTGGATCAGCTCCTGGCTGAACAGGAAGCCTCCATGAAGGATGCCGAGGAAAAGAAAGCTGATACCAAGGCGGCCAAAAAGGATGATTTCGAACACGCAGGTGAGAGCTCGGCGGCCATGGGGGCCAAGAAGGTCTCTCGGGCGGAGTTTGAAGATCTCATGGATGAATCCAAGAAAGGCAAAGGGGATCCGGACCTGAATCTGGACGTGATCCTGGACGTGCCGGTCACCATCTCCATGGAAATCGGCCGTACCAAGATCCCCATCCGTAACCTCTTGCAATTGAACCAGGGATCGGTGGTGGAACTGGACCGCCTGGCCGGTGAACCCCTGGATGTCATGGTCAACGGCACATTGGTGGCCCATGGCGAGGTGGTGGTGGTCAACGAGAAATTCGGCATTCGGCTCACTGATGTCATCAGCCCGGCGGAACGGGTGAGAAAGCTCAAGTGAGGTCCACCATGCGCACTGCAACACAAATCGTGATGGCCCTGGGGCTGCTGTGTCTGCCTTGGCTGCTGGCGGCCGAGGAGGCTCCCCGTGGCGCGCCGGGTCTGGGTATGACCGGCGACGGTGGCGCGTATTTACTGCAATTGGTGCTGGGCCTGATGGTAGTGGTGGTGGCCATTGTGGCGCTGGGCTTTGTGCTGCGCCGCATTCATGGTTTGTCCGGTGGACTCTCCAGTGAATTCCGTGTGCTTGGTAGTGTCTCGCTGGGTTCTCGGGAGCGCATGGTGCTGGTGCAGGTTGGTGATGTGCAGATGGTGGTGGGGGTGGCCCCGGGCCGCGTGCAGACGCTGCACGTGCTGGAGCGGCCCATTGAGGTGAACCCCGCGGCGGCCAAGGGCACCGATCCCTCTTTCGCCCAGCGTTTGCGGACCGCCATGAGCGGTCAGGGGACGTCGTCATGAAACCCCGTGTCGGGTGGGCCCTGTGGTTGCCACTACTGGCCCTGTTGCCCCTGGATACGGCCCTGGCCCAGGCAGGATTCGACATCCTGACCGTGGAGCCTGATGCCAATGGCGGTGAGACCTATTCGGTCACCCTGCAGATCCTGATCCTGATGACCCTGATGAGCCTGCTGCCGGCAGCGCTCATCATGCTGACGTCCTTCACGCGCATCATCATCGTGCTGGGTATTCTGCGTCAGGGCATCGGTACCACCCAGACGCCTTCCAACCAGATCCTCATCGGTCTGGCGCTGTTTCTCACCCTCTTTATCATGGCGCCGGTCTTTCAGGTCGTGAACGAGGAGGCCATCCAGCCTTTCGTGGCAGAAGAAATCTCCCAGGAAGAACTGGTGCAGCGGGCCTGGGGGCCCATGCGGGACTTCATGCTGGAGCAGACCCGGGAGACGGATATTGCCATGTTTGCCCGGATAGGCGGGTATGAGAGTTTCGAGACACCCGAGGATGTACCGTTCTCGGTGCTGGTGCCCTCATTCGTCACCAGTGAACTCAAGACCGCCTTCCAGATCGGCTTCCTGATCCTGATTCCGTTCCTGATCATAGACCTGGTGGTGGCCAGCGTGCTGATGTCCATGGGGATGATGATGCTCTCGCCACTGATCATCTCGCTCCCCTTCAAGATCATGCTGTTCGTGCTGGTGGACGGTTGGGCCCTGATCATGGGCACCCTGGCGACCAGTTTTTTTGCCTGAGAGGAGGCCGATATGACCCCCGAAACCGTCGTTGAAGTGGGCCAGGAAGCCATTATGACCATCATCATGCTCTCTGCCCCGGTACTTCTTGCCGGGCTGGGTATCGGGTTGTTCATCGGCATGATCCAGGCTGCCACCTCCATCCAGGAGATGACCCTGTCGTTCATTCCCAAGCTATTGGGCATGTTCGCCGCCTTGATCGTGTTTGGAAGCTGGATGCTGGATCTTCTGGTCAATTACGTGACCCGCCTCTACGACGCCATCCCCGGCCTGATCGGATAGGTGGCGGCCCCATGTTCAGTTTCACGGAAACCGAACTCATTGCCCTGGTCGCCGCTTTCGTATGGCCTTTCGTGCGCATCAGCGCCATGTTGCTGGCGGCTCCCATCTTTGGTGCAGGCACGGTCCCGGTCCGGATTCGTATCGTGCTGGCCCTGGTGTTGGCGCTGATGGTGGCCCCCCTGCTGCCCGAACCACCTTCCGTGTCGCCGTTCAGTCTGGAGGGGCTGGTGGTCACCGCCCAACAGGTGCTGATTGGCGTCACCATGGGTTTCATCATGCAGATGGTGTTGAGTGCCCTGACCATGGCAGGTGAATCCATCGCCCTGTCCATGGGGCTGGGTTATGCCTCCATGGTGGATCCGGCAATGGGCGTTCAGGTACCGGTGGTGTCGCAGTTCTTCGTGATCATGGGCACTTTGATCTTTCTGGCGATGAATGGTCATCTGGTGATGCTGGAGATGATCGTGCGGAGCTTTGAGTTGATGCCGGTGGCGGTGGACGGCCTGAACCGGGTGGACATGTGGACCGTGGTGCAGTTCGGCTCGACCATGTATGTGGGGGCCCTGCTGGTGGGCCTGCCCATTGTGTCTGCCATGCTCATGGTCAATCTATCCATGGGGGTGATTACCCGTGCCTCGCCGCAGTTGAACATCTTTGCGGTGGGGTTCCCCATGATGATCCTGTTGGGATTCATCCTCATCATGTTCACGTTGCCCGCGCTCATCCCTCGAATCGAGGATCTGGCCATGGCGGCATTCACTGTGATCACACGGATGCTGGGGAGTTAACTCATGGCTGAAAACGAGACGTCTCAGGAGAAAACCGAAGAACCCACCCCCAAACGCCTGCGTGATGCCCAGGACAAGGGGCAGGTGGCCAGTTCCAAGGAACTCAACACCACCCTGGTGTTGCTGGCGGGTTCAGGGACGCTGCTGATGCTCGGTGGCGACATGCTCAACCGGATTCAGGAACTGATCCGACGCAGCTTCATGGTGGATCGGGCGCGTATCTTTGATCCCGCCTTCATGTTGACAGCCCTTGAGCACCGCATTGCCGAAGCCCTGCTGGTGCTGGCACCCATGATGGTTATCCTGGTGGTGGCGGCCATCGTCGGGCCGGTGGTGATGGGAGGTGGGCGTTTCCGGCCCCAGGGCATGGCGCCCAAGCCGGATAAACTGAGCCCCATCAAGGGTATCAAACGGATCTTTGGCCCCCAGGGCGCCATGGAGCTGGGCAAGACTCTGGCGAAGTTTTCGCTGATCTCTGCCGTGGCCTCCTTGCTGTTGTGGACCCTCTCCGGACGCATCGTCGGCCTGGGCGCCCAGGACATGGTGCCAGGGGTGGTCCATGCCGGTTATCTGATTGCCTGGACCTTTGTGGTCTTGAGTGTCTCGATGATCCTGGTGACGATCATTGATGTGCCGTTTCAGATCTGGAATCACCAGCGGCAATTGCGCATGACCAAGCAGGAGGTCAAGGACGAGTTCAAGGAGACGGAAGGCAAGCCGGAGGTGAAGAGCAAGATCCGCCAGACACAGCAGGAAATCTCCCAGCGGCGCATGATGGGGGAGGTGCCCAAGGCAGATGTGGTGGTGACCAACCCCACCCACTATGCGGTGGCACTGAAGTATGACCAGTCAAAAATGGGCGCGCCCAGGGTGGTGGCCAAAGGCGTGGATGAAGTGGCTGCCGAGATCCGTCAGACGGCGCGGGTGCATCGGGTGCCCCTGTTCTCCGCGCCTCCGCTGGCACGAGCGCTATTTTTTAGCACGCGTCTGGATCAGGAGATCCCGGCAGGACTTTATGTGGCCGTGGCGCAGGTGCTGGCCTATGTCTATCAACTGCGTCATGCCCACCGCCAGGGGGCTGAAGAGCCGCCGCCGCCCGATGATCTGCCGGTGCCCAGTGAATTTCTCAAGCGCGATCCCACACGTGGGGAGGAACAGTAAATGAGTGCCCTGATGGAAGCCCTGCGCAGTATCCGGCAGTCGGGCCTGGGCGCGCCGATGCTGCTGACGGCGCTGCTGGCGATGATGGTGATCCCGCTGCCACCGTTGGCGCTGGATCTGCTGTTCACGTTCAATATCGCCCTGTCACTGGTCGTGATCATGGTGGCCATTTATACGCCACGGCCGCTGGAGTTTGCCGTCTTCCCCACGGTGCTGCTGGTGGCGACCCTGCTGCGTCTGGCCCTGAACGTGGCCTCGACCCGGGTGATCCTGCTGGAGGGCCATACCGGCACCGATGCGGCGGGCAATGTCATCGGGGCCTTTGGCGACTTCGTGGTGGGCGGCAACTACGCCGTTGGCCTGGTGGTCTTCGCCATCCTGGTGATCATCAACTTTGTGGTGGTGACCAAGGGCGCGGGGCGCGTCTCGGAGGTGAGTGCCCGTTTCACACTGGATGCCATGCCGGGCAAACAGATGGCCATCGATGCCGATCTCAATTCCGGGCTCATCTCCCAGGATGAGGCCCGCCGCCGGCGTGAAGAGGTGTCTCAGGAGGCGGATTTCTATGGTTCCATGGATGGTGCCAGCAAGTTTGTGCGCGGTGATGCCATTGCCGGCATTCTGATCCTGTTTATCAATATCATTGGTGGACTGATCATTGGCACCCTGCAGCAGGGCATGAGTGTGGCGGATGCCGCCACCAACTATATCCTGCTGACCATTGGTGATGGTCTCGTGGCGCAGATCCCATCACTGCTGTTGTCCTCGGCCACGGCAATCATTGTTACACGCGTGTCCAGCGCCCAGGATATGGGCCAGCAGGTGCTCAGCCAGTTGTTTGGCGCACCACGGGCGCTGTATGTGGCAGCGGGCATTGTGGGGGCTCTGGGCATGGTGCCCGGCATGCCCAATATGGTCTTCCTGAGTCTGGCCCTGCTGATGGCGACGAGTGGGTACTTCATGATGCAGCGACGCAAGGCGCTGGAGTTGGCCCAGGCCGACGAAGTGGAAACCGAAGCACCGCCGCCGAGTCCGGAGATGAAGGAACTCACCTGGGACGATGTCCCTCCCGTGGACCTGGTCGGGCTGGAGGTGGGCTATCGCCTGATCCCCCTGGTCGATCGCTCCCAGGGAGGGCAGCTCATGGGGCGTATCAAGGGCGTGCGTCGCAAGCTATCCCAGGAACTGGGCTTTCTCATTCAGCCGGTGCACATCCGTGACAATCTGGATCTGGGGCCCAATCACTATCGCATCACCCTGATGGGGGTGACGGTGGGGGAGGGCGAAGTCTTCACTGACCGGGAGATGGCCATCAATCCCGGGCAGGTCTTCGGCGAGGTGAAAGGCACACCCACCAAGGATCCCACCTTCGGTCTGGATGCCCTGTGGATCGATCCCGCGCAGCGGGAAGAGGCCCAGGGACTGGGCTACACCGTGGTGGATGCCGGGACGGTGGTGGCGACCCATCTGTCACAGATTCTCAGGGATCATGCACACGAGTTGCTGGGTCATGAGGAGGTGCAGCACCTCCTGGATACCCTGGGCAAGCATTCGCCCAAGCTGGTGGAGAACCTGGTGCCCAAGACCCTGAACCTGGGCGTGGTGCTCAAGGTCATGCAGAACCTGTTGGCGGAACAGATCCCCATTCGTGACATGCGCACGATCGCCGAAACCTTGGCGGAGCATGGTCCGCGCAGTCAGGATCCCGACGTTCTGACGGCGGCCGTGCGGGTGTCGCTGTCCCGTTCCATCGTGCAGAACATCATCGGAACGGCCTCGGAGTTGCCTTTGCTGGCCATTGATCCTTCGTTGGAACAGATTTTGCAGAAGTCTTCGCAAGGGGCCTCGGGAGCGGGGTTGGGCATCGAGCCGGGGCTGGCTGAACGCCTGCAACGCTCCATCGCCGAGGCCTCCAAGCGCCAGGAAATGTCCGGAGAACCCTCCGTCCTGGTGGTCTCGCCCGACATCCGGCCCTGGATGGCCCGCTGGTTACGCAGTGCTGTACGGGGGCTGAATGTACTGGCCTACACCGAGATACCGGATAACAAGCAGATCCGGGTGGTGGCCACCGTGGGACGGGAAGAGACCTGACGGGTGAAATGCAGACCGGCCTGGGTCATGTGCCGGGGTCGGGATAAAACGGATAACGGGTATCGACATGAAGATTAAACGCTATTTTGCACCCGACATGCGCCAGGCGATTCGTCAGGTGCGTGACAGCCAGGGTCCGGATGCGGTGATCCTCTCAAGTCGCAGCGTGGACGGAGGGATCGAACTGATCGCCGCCATCGATTACGACGAGGACCTGGTGACGGAGATGGCGGATCAGGCAGGTCATGAGGAAGATCCGCGGGCTGCCTCGGGATCTGAATCCTCGCCGCGGGACGATGGGCTCGAGGAGGACCTGCTCTCGTTGAGTGTCGATACGACCTCGACGCCTCGAGGGCGGACCACCCCCTCGCGTCATGGAGACTCCTGGGCCCGTAGACCTCGGGATACGGACTCCCCCGGGAACACGATGGAGTCGTCGGGTGATGACCCCTTGAGCGCGATGATGACACCTCTGGTTGAGCCGCCGGCCAAGGCCAAGGCCAAGGGCCGTCCCTCCCGCAAGACGGAGGCGGGTCCGGCCAAGGCCGGGACAGCAGCTCAGGGTGACCCCGAGGATGCTGCCTTCAAGGCCATGCGCAAGGAAATTCAGGGTTTGCGCGGGCTGTTGCAGGAGCAGCTTTCGGTACTGATGGATCAGGAATTTGCCCGTTCCGAGCCTTGGCGTGCCGCTATTGTTCAGCGCCTGGCCTCCATGGGGGTGGATCACGAAGTCGCCAGGACAGTGGCCAGTGCAGTGGAGTTGGATGAGGCTCCTGGTGCCGGTCGGTTCGAGCCCGTGGAGGGCTGGTCCGAGGCCCTGCGCCAGTTGGCGGCCCTGCTGCCCATCGCGGACGATGATCTGCTGGATCACAATGGTATCATTGCCTTTGTGGGTCCCAGCGGCGTGGGTAAGACCACAACGCTGGCCAAACTGGCGGCGCTGGTCAGCCTGCGGCACGGGCAGGAGTCCATCGCGATCATCACCACCGATGTCTATCGTCTGGGCGCTCATCGTCAGTTGCAGACCATCGGTCAGTTACTGGGAGTGACCGTTCATCTGGCGCAGACAGAGCAGCAACTCAAGGATATGCTTAGGCGGGTGAAGTCCAAAAGGCTTGTATTGATCGACACGACCGGAACCAATCAGCGTGACAAGGACATGCTCGATGAGCTTGCCCGAGTGACGTCGACGTCTGCCGCCCGGGTGATGCTGGTCATGGCGGCCAACGTGCAAAAGGCAGTGGTGGACGAGACCCTGAGCGGATTCAGCGGGTTGCAGCCCCAGGGCTGCATCTTGACCAAGATGGATGAAGCCGCCAGCCTGGGCGAGGTGTTGTCCGCCCTGATCTCATCCCGGCTGCCGCTTAATTTCATCAGTGCAGGCCAGAGGATCCCCGAGGATTTGCTGGCCGCCAGTGCCCCGCGGCTGGTTCAGATGGCGGCGGCGGCGCTTGAGGCCCCGGAGAGGTATTCCGAGCGTCGGCCTCGTTCCCTGTCGCGGGCACGGCAATCGCCCGTGACCCCGCGTCCTGACAGTGTCAACGATCTTAGCGCCAGGTTTACCCATGCCTTCACCCAGTGAGAATCAAAGCAGCGCCTCGGGGCGTCGGGATACGTCCCGGCCGGTTCGGGTGATTGCCGTGTCCAGCGGCAAGGGGGGGGTGGGCAAGACCAATGTATCGGTGAACCTGTGTGCCGCCATGGCGCGTGCAGGCAAGCACGTCATGCTCATGGATGCGGACCTGGGGCTGGCCAATGTGGATCTGCTGTTGGGGTTGCAGCCCAAGAGGAATCTGTCTCACGTACTGGAGGGACATTGTTCTCTGGACGAGGTGGTGGTGGAGGGCCCCAACGGTATACTGATTGTGCCGGCAGCTTCGGGTATCGCCGATATGGCTGACCTGGGTCGCGCTCAGCATGTAGGCATCATCCATGCCTTCAGTGAACTCACTCACCCGCTGGATGTGTTGGTGGTGGATACCGCCGCCGGTCTCCATGACAGCGTGACCAGTTTCTGTCGGGCCGCCCATGAGGTGTTGGTGGTGGTCTGTGATGAACCGGCTTCCATCACGGATGCCTATGCACTGATCAAGGTCCTGTATCGGGATCACGGGGTGATGCGGTTTCGCATCCTGGCCAACATGGTGCGCAATGAGCAGGAAGACGAGGGGCGGAGTCTGTTCCGCAAACTGGTCGCCGTCTGTGACCGTTTTCTCGACGATGTCATGCTCGACTATGTGGGCTCGATTCCTTACGACGATTATCTTCGCAAGGCGGTGCAACGTCGTCAGTCCGTGGTTGAGGCCTTTCCTTCATCACCGGCTGCCCGATCCTTCAGGGCCTTGCCCTCGCGCATTGAGCAGTGGCCCATGCCGCGGGGGGCCCGGGGGGGAATCGAATTTTTCGTGGAACGTCTGATCAATACCGATCAGAGTGACCTGGAGCCAGCGCCATAAGCGGTCTTGCCATGTATGCCAGCCAACAGTTGGACCCCAATACCCTGGTGGATGAGCATGTCACCCTGGTGAAGCGTATTGCCTATCACCTGCTGGCGCGCCTGCCTTCCAATGTTCAGGTCGATGATCTGATTCAGTCAGGCATTATCGGCCTGCTGGAGGCTGCCCGTCAGTATGATCCATCCCAGGGTGCCAGTTTCGAGACCTATGCCGGTATCCGCATTCGCGGCGCCATGCTGGATGAGGTCCGTCGCAGTGACTGGACGCCCCGTTCCGTCCATCGACACTCGCGACGGATCAGCGAGGTGATCCGTCAGATCGAGAATCGGGAGGGACGGGAGGCCTCGGCGGCGGAGATTGCGGAGGCGCTCGGTGTGGACATGACCACCTACCAGGATATGCTCCGCGATGCAGTCTCAAGCCGGGTGCTGGGCTTTGACGACCTGGGGGATGCGGACTCCTCGGTAGACAACCTGCTGACCTCCGATGGGCCGGATCCCCTGATGGATCTGACGCGAACCGATTTCAAGAAGGCCCTGGTGGACAACATCGGCGAGTTGCCGGAACGGGAAAGACTCGTGTTGTCCCTGTATTATGACGAGGAATTGAACCTGCGAGAGATTGGCCAGGTGTTGGGGGTCAGCGAATCCCGGGTTTGCCAACTCCATGGTCAGGCACTGATGCGACTGAAGGCACGCATGGGCGACTGGGTAGGGGATGGCGTCCGGGTCTGAGACGCCCTCAAGGCTGCCGAAGTCTGGAACACGTATTCATTCTGCGCGGTGGACGCGCAGCTAACGATTTGCGCATCACTGGAGGTTTTTGTGGATAAGAATATGAAGATCCTCATTGTGGATGACTTTTCCACAATGCGTCGCATCATCAAGAACTTGCTGCGGGATCTTGGGTACAACAATACCTCCGAGGCGGATGACGGACATACGGCGTTACCCATGCTGCAAAATGGTAACTTCGATTTTCTGGTCACCGATTGGAACATGCCCATCATGCCCGGTATTGATCTGCTACGGGCGGTCCGGGCGGATCCCCGCATCAAGGACATGCCGGTGCTCATGGTGACCGCGGAAGCCAAGCGTGAACAGATCGTGGAGGCGGCCCAGGCGGGCGTGAACGGCTACATCGTCAAGCCGTTCACGGCCGAAACCCTGCGGGAAAAGATCGACAGGATCTTCGAACGCCTCGAGCAAAACGGTTGATCATTCCCCATGGATACTCGCCAAGACAGTGACAAAGAGGCCCTGTTCAGGAAGGAACAACTGGAACGGGCCCGGGAACTGGTTCAGATGATGGAAGCCGGTCACGAAGACAAGGCCGGCCATCTGATCGAGGAACTGGGCCGCATGCACGAGAGCATGCTGTTCCAGGAACTGGGCAAACTGACCCGTGATCTGCATGAGGCGCTTAACAGCTTCCGCCTGGATACTCGCCTGTCTGAACTCACTCATCAGGACATTCCCGATGCCAAGGAGCGTCTGAACTACGTGGTGGCCATGACCGAGCAGGCGGCCCACCGTACGCTCAATGCAGTGGAGGACAACCTGCCCGTGGCCGAGTCGCTGGCCAGTCGAGCCGGAGAGTTGGGTGGGGAATGGGCGCGCTTTCGCCAGCGCGAGATGTCCCTTGAGGAATTCAGACAGGTGAGCCAGCAATTGAGCGATTTTCTCGCGGATACGGAGCGGGATGCGGAGAAGCTGCGCAAGGGGCTGTCCGAAGTGCTCATGGCCCAGGATTTTCAGGATCTGACCGGTCAGGTGATTCGCCGGGTCATGACCCTGGTGCAGGATCTGGAGGATAACCTGGTTGGGCTTGTCAAGGTGTCAGGACAGCGACTTACCAAACCCGACAGTGACAGGAAGTCGGCAGATCCCGGTGACAATACCGGTCCCGCCAGTGCCGGGACCGGACCGGCGGTCTCAGGGACTTCCGACAAGGGAGAAGTGGTCAGCGGGCAGGATGATGTGGACGATCTGCTCTCCAGCCTGGGCTTTTGAACGGTTCCAAGGGCCCACCCCCGGGTGTATGCCCATTTCAGAATTCCCGGAGTTGGCCGCCAACCTGGGAGTGAGAAGGGCATCCGCACGACGCGCGAGAACAAGGCATGACTCTGGACACCGACGACGAAATCCTGAACGACTTTCTCATTGAGGCCAGCGAGATCCTGGACGCCCTCGGTGAGCAGTTGGTGCAGTTGGAGCGAACGCCTGAAGATAAGGATCTGCTGAACTCCGTCTTTCGGAGTTTTCACACCATCAAGGGCGGCGCGGGGTTCCTGAACCTGGAGAACCTGGTCAAGATCTGTCACCGCGCCGAGGATGTATTCAATCTGTTGCGCCAGGGACAGCGACGTGCCGACAGCAACCTGATGGATATCATCCTGCAGGTGCTGGATGTCCTCAATCGGATGTTCGATGAGTTGCGCGCTGGTCAGATGCCCGAACCGGCACCTGATCACCTGCTGGCAGCCCTGGAGCCCCTGACCTATCCCGAGGGGGAAGAGCCGGCACATCTGTCACCCCCTGCCGCTGCAGCGCCTGAGGTGATCGCCGAGCCAGAACCTGCCCCGGCGGAGCCAGCCCCGCAGGACGCAAATGCGGCTGATGGGGATATCACTGACGAGGAGTTCGAGGCGCTCCTGGACGCCATGCAGGAAGGTAAGGACAACGGAGGGTCCGGAACGGCCACGGGGGGGGGTGTCCCGCCGAAAGCATCCGCCACCCAAGGATCTGATCAAGGCAGCGATGAGATCACGGACGCAGAGTTCGAGCAGTTACTGGACGAACTTCAGGGCAAGGGCGGCCAGCCGGACGGGCCAGCCGCCGTGCCGACGACTGGCAAGGGCGGGGATGATCTGATCTCCGAGGACGAATTCGAGAATTTGCTGGATCAGTTGCATGGCAAGGGCCAGAGCCCTCAATCCGGGCAACCGCCGGGCAGTCAGTCAGATCAGGCCGGGGCCCAGGCGGCCAGGTCCGTGCCACCGGCCAAGGCGGCCTCCGGTGGCGACAGCACTCCGCCGCCCGCGGCTGCGCCAGCGCCAGCCAAAGCGGCGCCCCCGGAGACTTCAGTGCGGGTGGATACCAAGCGCCTGGATGACATCATGAACCTGGTGGGTGAACTGGTCCTGGTGCGCAACCGCCTGGCCACGCTGCGCTCACGCATGAAGGATGAGCAGGTCTCCAAGGCGGTGACCAACCTGGACGTGGTGACCGCGGACCTGCAGGCGGCAGTCATGAAAACCCGGATGCAACCCATCAAGAAGGTGTTTGGTCGTTTTCCCCGGGTGGTCCGTGATCTGGCGCGTACGCTCAAGAAAGAGATCAACCTGGAGCTGGAGGGAGAGGATACCGATCTGGACAAGAATCTGGTGGAGGCGCTGGCCGACCCTCTGGTGCATCTGGTACGCAACGCGGTTGACCATGGCATCGAGTCTCCCGATGAGCGCGAGGCGGTGGGCAAGCCACGGGCTGGCCGGGTTGTTCTGTCGGCCAACCAGGAAGGGGACCATATCCTGCTGACCATCTCTGATGACGGCAAGGGCATGGATCCCGACGTGTTGCGGGCCAAGGCCGTCGAGAAGGGTATGATGGACGAGGACGCCGCCGGGCGCCTGACGGATCATGATGCCTTCAACCTGATCTTCAGGGCGGGCTTTTCCACCAAGGCGGAGATCTCCGACGTCTCGGGCCGCGGCGTGGGCATGGATGTGGTCAAGACCCGCATCGCCCAACTCAACGGTCGCGTGGAGATCACCTCGGCACCGGGGCAGGGCAGCACGCTCAGTATCCGCCTGCCCCTGACCCTGGCCATCCTGCCCACGTTGATGGTGGTGCTGGGCAAGCAGCGTTTTGCATTGCCGCTGGCCAATGTCAGCGAGATCTTTGATCTGGATCTGTCGCGCACCAACCGAGTGGATGACCAGGAGGTCATCATGGTGCGCAACCGTTCCTTGCCGCTTTACTACCTGCGGCGCTGGCTGATCTCCGGCGACGCGCCTGCTGGAGAGGGTGTGGGGCATGTGGTGGTGGTCTTTGCGGGTAACCAGCGTGTGGGGTTCGTGGTGGATAGCCTCATCGGTCAGGAAGAAGTGGTGATCAAGCCACTGGGGAATGTCCTGCATGGAGTGCCCGGTCTGGCCGGGGCCACCATCACCGGCGATGGGGGGATTGCCCTGATCCTGGATGTGCCCGGTCTGTTGAAAAGTTACGCCCGGCGTTTGTGAATGTCGGGTTCTTCTGTAGCATTGCGGCCCGCTGGATGGGCTCATGGATAACGGAGGCAGTGAATGGCGGTTCGCGTTCTGGTGGTGGATGATTCCGGCTTCTTCCGGCGTCGCATCGTGGATATCCTGAATGCGGATCCGTCTCTTGAGGTGGTGGGTACGGCCAGCAATGGCCAGGAAGCCATCGATCAGGTGGTTGCCCTCAAGCCCGATGTGGTGACCATGGATATCGAGATGCCGGTGATGGATGGCATCACGGCGGTGCGACGTATCATGGCGCGCCAGCCCACGGCCATTCTCATGTTTTCGTCGCTCACCTTTGAGGGGGCCAAGGCCACCCTGGATGCGCTGGAAGCCGGTGCCGTGGATTTTCTGCCCAAGCGTTTTGAGGATATTGCCCGCGATCAGCAGGAGGCCCGGGATGTCCTCTGTCGTCGGGTGCGTGCCATTGGCCGCCGCGCATCTGTCAGATCAGGACGCGACCTGGGTGCCCGCGCCCCAGCGCCAGCGCCACGGTCGGCGCCCGCCCCGACGGCGCGACAGGGGGTTCCCCCGCCCGCCACAACAACAGCCCGTACAACACCCCGGGGAAGCGGTGACCGGGCGCCACCGGTGCTGAGCGATTTCAAGGTGGTCTTGATTGGCACCTCAACGGGGGGGCCCCTGGCGTTGCAGAAGGTGCTTGCGGCCCTGCCGGCCCATTTTCCACTCCCCTTGCTGCTGGTGCAGCATATGCCGGCCAGTTTTACGCCGGCCTTTGCGCAGCGTCTGGATCAACTCTGCAAAATCCGTGTCAAGGAGGCGGAGGATGGTGATGCCCTGCAGCCAGGGCTGGCCTTGCTTGCCCCTGGGGGGCAACAGATGCAGGTGGAGTGTCGGGGCGGGCAATCACGGGTGCGAATCACCGAGAGTGCGGCCGATCAGCATTATCGGCCCTGCGTGGACGTCACCTTCAATTCCGCGGCTGCCTGTTTCCGCGGCGATGCCCTGGCCATCGTGATGACCGGCATGGGGGCGGATGGTCGTGAAGGTGCCCGCTTGTTGAAGCGGTGCGGTTCCACGGTCTGGGCACAGGACGAGGCCACCTGCGTGGTCTATGGGATGCCCGCGGCGATAGCCGAGGCGGGATTGGCGGACCGGATATTACCTTTGCCCCAGATTGGCAAGTTGTTGGCGGAGGCCAGTTGATATCATGGATATCCTCACCCTCATCGGTGTAATGCTTGCCCTGGTGGCGCTGCTGGGGGGGACCATTGCCAAGGGCAGTGGTCTGGCTGCCTTGTGGAACGCGGCAGCATTCATCATCGTGATCCTGGGTACGATTGCGGCGGCCCTGGTGCAGACCCGTCCAGCGGTTTTCATGCGCGCCTTTCGCATTCTTCCCTGGGTGTTCGTGCAGCCACGGCTCGAGCCCGAGGCGACAATCGAGAAGATCGTCAATTGGAGCCAGGTGGCCCGCAAGGAAGGCTTGCTGGGCCTGGAGTCCCTCGCTGAGGAAGAGACGGATGTGTTTGCCAGGAAGGGCCTGCAACTGCTGGTGGATGGCACGGAACCAGACAATATTCGCACGATCCTCGAGGTGGAAATGGGCACCAAGGAGGACTTCGATACCCAGGCGGCCAAGGTGTTCGAGAGCATGGGCATCTACGCACCCACCATGGGCATTATCGGAGCGGTCATGGGCCTGATGGCCGTGATGCAGAATCTTTCGGATCCGAGTCGGCTGGGATCCGGTATTGCCGCGGCCTTCGTTGCTACAATCTATGGTATCGCTTCGGCCAATCTGTTCTTTCTCCCCATGAGTAACAAGCTCAAGACCACGGTTCAGAATCAGACTGCCCATCGGGAAATGATCGTGGAGGGCATCATCTCCATCGCGGAAGGAGAGAATCCACGTAATATCGAGACCAAACTGCAAGGTTATCTGCAGCGCTAGGGCCTTGAGAAAATTGCTTTTATGCCGATATTGACACTATGGCCAAACGCCGCAAAAAACATGAGGACCACGTGAATCACGAGGCATGGGCCATTCCCTATGCGGATCTGCTCGTGCTGTTGTTGGCCTTTTTTGTGGTGATGTACGCCATTTCCTCGGTGAACGAGGGTAAATATCGGGTGTTGTCGGAATCTCTCGTGAATGCCTTTGGCACTCCACCACGGGCCGTGGACCCGATTCAGGTGGGTGAGCCTGTCCGTTCACCACGCCCCGCGATTCTCGAGACCCCACCGTTGACCGCCCCCATCGAAATGCCGGAGATGACCCGCAGCCTGGAATCCATGCTGGCGGATGTGGATGTGGAGGGTCTTGCGGAGGCCGTGGCCGGGATCAATTTCATGGCCGATGAAATCAGTGAGGCCATGCGACCCTTGATCGAGGCCGGAATGATCGACGTGGGGCGGGATCGTTTGTGGATCGAGGTCCAGATCAATACCAGCATCCTGTTTACCAGCGGCAGTGCGGACCTGGCCGTGGAGGCCATACCGGTGCTGGAAACGCTGGCCGGGATCCTCAGTCGTTTCCCGGTGCGTGTCCATGTGGAAGGGCATACGGATAATGTTCCCATCAGCAGTCCCGTGTATCCGTCCAACTGGGAGCTTTCTTCCGGACGGGCGGCGACAGTGGTGAACTTGCTGGCGCGCAATGGCCTGGACCCGGACCAGATGGCCGCCATCGGTTTTGGTGAATATCGACCCATTGCCACCAATGAGACGCCGGAGGGTCGGCGGGAAAACCGGCGAGTGACCATCGTCATCCTGGCCGGTCAGCGCCCGCGTGCCGAGGATGGGGATCCGCCCGAGATGCTCAGGGAGGACATGGAGATGTTGCTGGAGCGGCGTCGCGTGAGTCCGGAGGGGTTCTGATGAGTACCGTGACCTGGGCTGTAGCCAATCAAAAGGGCGGTGTGGGGAAGACCACGACCACCGTGACCCTGGGGGGACTTCTTGCTTTGCGGGGACACGACACCCTGCTGGTGGATCTGGATCCCCATGGTTCCCTGACAGCCTATTTCGGCTTCGATCCCGAAGGCGCCACCGGGGGTGTCTACAGTCTTTATCAGCGTTCTGCGGAGCGCAAGCCGCTGGATGCCTATGCCGCCGTGCGCCAGACCCGCTATGAGCACCTGTACGTGATGCCGGCATCCACGGCTCAGGCCACCTTGGACCGGCAGCTGGGGACTCGTGAAGGAATGGGATTGGTCATCAAGCGTGCCATTGCCAGCATGCAGGATCGCTTTGATTTCGTGCTGCTGGACTGTCCACCCATGCTTGGCGTATTGATGGTGAATGCGCTGGCGGCCTGTGACCGATTGTTGATCCCCGTACAGACGGAGTTTCTTGCCATTCGCGGCCTCGATCGCATGCTCCATACCCTGCAAATGGTCCAGAAATCACGCAAACAGCCCCTGGAGTACCTGGTAGTGCCCACTTTATTTGATCGCCGCACGCGGGCCTCCACCCAGGCACTCTGGGAATTGCGGGATCAATACCGCGATTGCCTGTGGCCCGGTGTGATCACCGTGGACACCAAGTTCCGCGAGGCCAGCGTGGCCGGAGAGCCCCTGCCCGTGATGATGCCCGAGGCGCGGGGGAGTCAGGCCTATGCACGGTTGCTGGACTGGTTGCTCAATTCCGCCAGCCACTACCAGCAGAAGGCCGTGTCATGAAGGAGCGTTCCCAGAAAACCCTGGTCGTGGAAGAGCAGCAGGCCCTGACTGCCTATCTGGACGGACTGCTCCAGGAGATTGCCCTCGACGAGGTGGACCCCGAGCCCACAGACGTCAGGGTGGAAGCGCCCCCCCGGGTGATGACCCGGGCGAAGCTGGTATCCGTGCCTGATGTGCCTCCTCCGGTGCCTGCTGTCCAGGTTGCCTCGCGGCAAGCCATGCCCCCTGACTGGGCCCATGGCGCCTTCCAGTGTCTGCTGTTCCGGCTGGCTGGATTGCCGCTGTCGGTGCCTTTGATCAAGCTCAACGGCATCATGGAAATGCCCGAGAAGATTACGCCCATGCCAGGTCATAGTCCGCTGTTCATGGGGCTGGTGAATCGTCACGGGCGCAAGGTGAAGGTGGTGGACATTACCCAATTGGTGATGCCCCGGGACCGGATTCACGAGCGTGCCCCCCCGCGCAATCTCATCCTGATTGATGACGCTCGATGGGGGCTGGCCTGCGACAGGGTTGAAGAAACCCTGACCGTCACGGCGGATCAGGTACGCTGGCGATCGGCTCAGGGCAAGAGGCCCTGGTTGGCGGGCACCATGATCCAGCATCTGTGTGCCATCCTGGATGTCGATTATCTGGCGTCTTCCCTGGAAGACGGCAACTGGGGTTGAGCACTCAACGGATTCAGAATCACCTGACAGGCTGCTGTGTTGGTGGGTTCCGGGCAGGCGTCGGAACCGGCAGCTTCAGGTCACGTAAAAAACAGACTGAGGTTCAACTCTCTCATGGCCAAAGAATCCCAATCCGCCTCCGCGACCCACGCCACCCAGTACGTTACGTTCCGGCTGGCCGAGGAAACCTATGCGATCAATGTCATGCAGGTGCAGGAGGTGCTGCGGGTCGCCGAGATTGCCCCGGTGCCTGGGGCACCACACTATGTTTTGGGTATTATCAATCTGCGCGGCAATGTGGTGACAGTGATCGATGCCCGGCGGCGTATGGGGTTGATGGATAAGGAATCGGATGATTCCTCCAGAGTGGTGATCATTGAAGTGAGTGGACAGGTCATCGGTATCCTGGTGGACAGTGTTGCGGAGGTGATCGAACTGGCCGAAAAGGATGTGGATCCGGCGCCCAATGTGGGTAATGATGAGAGTTCCAAATACATTCAGGGCGTGGCCAGTCGCGAAGGCGAATTGACTATTGTGGTGGATCTGAACAAACTGCTCACCGACGACGAGTGGGCAGAGGTGGCGAATCTCTAGTGGGCCACTCGCTTGGGCCTTGCCTGAGCGCGGCCTCCCGATGAGGCTGTATGTCTCCGAGTGCCGTCATGCACGGCATTTCCTGGGGGATTCAGCGTTCTGATGGGTGAACCCGAAGGCCCCGTGGGCCTTTCTCGGGTACTTTTTCAAGGGGGAAGGTCACGATGGCGGCTGAAACTCCGATTGCCCCGATTCAGCCCGGTATTCCGGCTCGCCCGGTTCTCGAAGACGGGGATGATCACCGGCGTCATCCCCGTCGCCGACCCGAGCGAAAAGAACCGGAGGGCGGTGGGGATGATACCCAGGACAAGGGCCGCCCCCCGCCACCGCCCAAGGATCAGGATCCCGATCACATCGACGAGTACGCATGACCCTAACAATAGCAATTGGCGGCGTATTGATACTGGCCCTGACCCTCTCCGTGGCCAGCATGCTGACGTGCGTCTGGCAGTTCCAAAGAATCAAGGATCTGCGAGCGCGCCTGGAGACTCAGGAGCGTTCCCTGGGGGCTTTGCGTGGCGCCCTGAGCGCCCTGCATGTGGAGGACCAGCATGCCGAGGAGTATCGTGCGCGGATTGAGCGCCAGATCGCACGGCTGGCTGAAAAGCAGGAAGACATGTTGCTGAGGGTGCCGGATGAGGGGGCCTATCAGCATGCCCTGAGACTGGCGCGGCAGGGGGCCGGGCGCGAGGCGTTGGTGGAACAATGTGGTCTGTCGGTGGGTGAGGCGGAACTTCTGCTGGCCATGCGCCGGGATCAGTCGCCTTCCTGAGACCTTCGGTCCCGTCTCGGCGTGACTGATACAACGTCCTTGTCCTTATCAGGGGCCTGTTCGGGTTGGAGGTCGCCGGGTCGGCGGCCGCTGAGCATGTAGACGAAGGCCAGCACCTCGGCCACGGCCACGTAAAGGTTTTCCGGGATTTCATCGCCGAGAGGGATCTGGGCCAGTGCCGAGGTCAGAGCGGCATCCTCGTGTATCGGCACCCCATGCTCATCGGCCAGATCGAGAATCTGCCGGGCGATGTCCCCGGCACCCTTGGCGGTCAACCGGGGTGCCCCCTTGCCGGTGTATTTCAGGGCAATGGCCTGTCGGGAGTCGGGTCTGGACTCCTTGCCGTTCATGCGTGTCCATCCACAATGGGGCCGCGTGTCGGGGTGGCCGCGGGGGACGGAGGGTCCTTCGGGGGCTCCCCTTCACGGCAACTCATGTTCAGCACCTGAAGATCCCGGGATTCCAGGTTCTGGCGCAGCTGGGGCAGGGCGGTCTGGATGGTCTCCCGGGCATTCTCGGAATCCGACCAGAACTGGGTGCTGACGTGATCCCCGCGCACCACCACGCGGATGTTGAGCGGGCCGAGTTCCGGGAGATGCAGGGCCAGGTCGGCGCGCCAGGAACGCTCTTCGGCGTCCTTGTCCCGTCGAGTGTCGCGGTCCAGACGCAGGTGCACCAGATCGGTGTTCTGCCCATTGCGCAGCGCCAATTCCATCAGCCAGCGGGGCGTCGCTTCCTCGGGCTTTTCAGCGCTGGACAGCTGATGCATCACCATGCGCGCCAGAGAGCGTTCCACTTGCTGACGCAGCGTATCCAGCAAGGGTTCAGGCATCAGGCCGGCCAGTTGTGCCGGCGCCGCACGTGCCTGGGCCACGGGGGGTGTGTCCCGCAGGGGGGGCGGAGTATCGCCGGAAGGGAGGCGTGCCTGGCGGTGGAGCACGGGAGTGGAACGCAGTTGCTCCGCCAGGGATAACAGGCGGCCCTTGAGGTCTTGATGGATGATGCCCCGTGGATCCGTGCCGGTGGTGGCTGCGCCGGCCAGGCGGGCCTCCAGGAACAGGCCTGAGTCACGGATTGTCTGTTTAAGCCCTTCGCCGGTCATGGCCCGTTCCCGGTTGGGCATGGCCTGCCAGAGAGCTTCCAGTGCCTGTCGCACTGCTGGCGGGAGTTGCTGAGCAGCCGGGCTTCCAGTCTGATTCAGTTGTTGCAAAGAGGCCATCAGCGGGCCTTGGCTGCCCTGTTGAGGAGCCCACTGACGTAGCAATGGGGGGAGCGGGTTGTTCATGCTTGGGCCGGCGCCACGGAGCCCGTCACGCATCAGGGCCAGTTCCAACCGGGGCTTGACGCTGGCCACTTGCAGTCGCAGGCTATCGCCGGTTTGCACAGGCGCGGGCAGACGCGCCTCGATCGTCTGCCCGCCTAGTCTCAATTGCACCGGCTGACCCGCCATGGCGGGCTGCCCTACCACGCGGGCCTGAAGCACCTGTCCCACCTGCAGGGTGCGCTGGGTCATGATGCCAGAGTCGGCTAGCTGGACCCGAGGCAGGTTGGTGGGGATGTCGATCATTGAATCGGATGGACCTGAGCTGACATGGAATCCCGGGATGGGAACGTGGTCAATGGAATACGGATGCAATGTCCCCGGTGGAGGGGACTTGTTCTCATGTCCGGGGCGCTGAAGTCAACTCCCCTTGGCCGGGGTTAGAAGGCACGGCAGACGCCATGGGTGCGCAGGGCGGCCCCAGCCCCGGTGTTTACTGATGATTTAATCGGCAAAGAAGATCGACTCATGAGATGGTTTCAGCGTGTATTACAGTCCGAATCCGAGCAGGGTGGCAGCAGTTCCCGGGTGGGGGTGCTGTTCGTGTGTCTGGGCAATATCTGCCGCTCACCCACAGCACAGGGTGTGTTCGAGCATCTATTGGCGGAACAGGGGATGACGGATCGGATTCACGTGGATTCCGCCGGCACCCATGCGTATCACGTGGGGGAGCCGCCGGATGATCGTGCCCGCAAGGCGGCCATGAGTCGTGGCATTGATCTGAGTCGCCAGAGGGGCCGTCGTTTGGAGGCGGGGGATCTGCAGCGCTTTCATTACGTGTTGGCCATGGATCGCGATAATCTCGCCAACATCCGGGCGCTGATGAAAACGACCCCGATGGGGCAGGTGGGTCTGATGATGGAGCACTCGCGGGCCTGGACGGAGAAAGAGGTGCCTGATCCCTATTACGGGGGCACCCATGGTTTTGAGCGCGTGCTGGATATGATCGATGATGCGTCGCGGGGTCTGCTGGCGCAGATCCGCCGCGAGCATGGTTTCTAGGGCCGGGGCGCTGCCTCCGTGGGTGGGGTGGGCCGCCAGGGCCCACCCCAGTACTGCCTCACTGGTCCGGCTTCCGCGAGTCTGAAGTCTCGCTGGGAGGCTGGTCGGACTGGGTCTGTGATTCCTCAGGGGTGGAAGCGGCCTGCTTGGCCACGGCCTGGAGTTTTTCCATCTCTTCCCGCGATACCCGGCGCTCGCCGCCGCCAGCACCCTGGCCTTCGTCATGACGTTCACTACGTCCTGAACTTCTCCGGCTGCCCCGGGCACGCCCGGATGAACCACTCTTCTCCTGCCCTTTCGGGGCATCCGCCTTTGCCTTCTCTTCGGAGTCACCGTCACCGGTTGCCGAGGTGGATGTGTCGGCCGTGCGCGTGGTGCTTGCCTCTTCGTCCGGCTTTTGCAGGGCGCGGGCGTGAGGTACGGCGTCCTCGTGGGTCAGTTTTGCCACCTCCGGCGTGTCCCCGGTGCCTGACCGGGCCTTGGTGGGTGCCCTTTGACCTCCCCTATCTCCAGAAGCCTCATCACTCGTCTGCGTTTCGGCCTTGCCTGCGGCTGACTTTTCCCCTGGGGCGTCGGAGCGTTCCCGTTGATCGGCACCCTGCCGCTTGGGGGGCTGTTCGGCGCTGGATCTGGCATCGTCCGATTCGCCTTCACCCGGGACACTGGACTCGTTCCCATCCTGTTGCCCATCCGTATTGCCGGTGTTGCTACGGCGACGGCGACGGCCCCCGCGACGACCCCGACTGCGACCACTGCTGCTGCGGTTACCGCCGTTTGAGCCTTCCTTCTCCCGCGGTTGATCGCTGCTGCCCTCTTGTGGTGTGGCCTCGGCCGGGGATGGATCAGTCTGTGCCTCGCTGGCCTCATGGGAGCGGTTCTCGGGCTGCGTCCTGGCGGTCTGGCTGCCCTTTTCACGACGCCGGGCGTCATCGTTCTGACCATTTTGACCGCCTTTGGTATCGCTGGCCTGCGGGCCCTTGTCGGTCTCGGCGGACTTGGCCTGCGGGGCTTCGTCAGTGGCGTCGGGTTGTGTGTTGCGGTTCTGGTTCTTGTCCTCGTTCAGGTTCTCGTTGCCATCGCGGGTGCCTCGGCGCGTACGGCTGCCACTGCGGCGTGTGCGGTTGCTGCGGCTGCCGTTGCCGCTCTCTTTCTCTTTGTCCTTGTCCGCTTGCGGACGCTCGCGACGTTGGGGGCCGCCGGGAGCCACGTTGCGGGTGCGTGCGGGGCGTTGCCCGCTGCCGGTGCGTGTGCCTTGCCCGGAGGAGGCGGTGCGCTGAGGGGGGCGAGAAGCGCGGCTGTCGCCATCAATGCTGCGGGACTCGGGGCGTTGGCCGCCATTGGAGAACAGGCTGGTCCAGATGCGGCTGAAAAGGCCGGGGAGCGAGACGGGAGAAACCGGCTTTTTCTGCCCGGGGGGTGCGTCGGTCCGTGTTGGCGTCTCCGCCGGGGCTGGAGTGGGCGGTGAAATGGTCTGCACCAAGGCCTTTTCCAGGCGTGCTGCCCGTGGCTGGCTGACCAGTTCGGGCTCCTCCTCCGACAGCAGTTGGTGGCTGCTCTTGTCGCCGATTTCGTCGGCGGTTTCGTCATCACGCATGCGACGCACGGTGAAATGGGGCGTGAGGAGATTGGGGCTGGGAATCAGCGTGATGTCCACGTGATAGCGGGACTCGATGGTGGAGATCACCTGACGCTTTTCGTTGAGCAGGAAGGTGGAAACATCCACCGGTAGGTGTGCCAGCACCCGGTTGGTTTTCTCCTTCATGGCCTCTTCCTCCACCAGTCGCAGCACCGATAAGGAGAGGGATTCCACGCTGCGGATGTGGCCGTGGCCATTGCAGCGGGGACAGACGTTCTGACTGGATTCTCCCAGAGAAGGTCGCAGGCGTTGGCGGGACATCTCGAGCAGGCCAAAGCGGGAAATCCGCCCCACTTGTACCCGGGCGCGATCCATTTCCAGGGCCGACCGAAGTCGATTTTCCACTTCCCGCTGGTTCTTGTTGGGGGCCATGTCAATGAAGTCGATGACGATCAGGCCACCCAGGTCCCGCAGACGCAGTTGCCGGGCGATTTCCTCGGCGGCCTCCAGGTTGGTGTTCAGGGCGGTTTCTTCGATGTCACTGCCCTTGGTGGCGCGGGCCGAGTTCACGTCAATGGAGATCAGCGCTTCCGTATGATCGATGACGATGGCGCCGCCGGAGGGCAGGGTGACGTCACGCTGGAAGGCTGCCTCGATCTGGCTCTCGATCTGATAACGGTTGAAGAGGGGAACATGGTCTTCGTAAAGCTTGAGCTTGCGCAGATTGTTGGGCATCACCTGCTGCATGAAATCCTGGGCCTGGGAGAAGACCTTGGGATCGTCCACAACAATTTCAGCGATGTCATTGCGCATGTGATCCCGCAGGGTGCGGATGATCACGTTACTTTCCTGGTAGATCAGGAAAGGTCCCTTGTGGCTCTGTGCGGCTTCATCGATGGAAGTCCAGAGAGTCTTGAGGTATTCCAGATCCCATTGGAGTTCCTCGACGCTGCGGCCCACCCCGGCCGTGCGGGCAATGAGGCCCATGCCCTGGGGGACTTCCAGCTGCGCGAGGGACTCGCGGATCTCGCTGCGCTCCTCGCCTTCGATACGGCGGGAGACACCCCCGGCACGGGGATTATTGGGCATCAGCACCAGATACCGTCCGGCCAGGCTGACGAAAGTGGTCAGCGCCGCGCCCTTGGTGCCGCGCTCTTCCTTTTCCACCTGAACGATGAGCTCCATGCCCTCCTTGAGGCCGGTCCTGGGCGAGACCTCGCCGTCTTCGCCCTGGGGCAGGTAGCTGCGGGCGATTTCCTTGAAGGGCAGGAACCCGTGGCGGTCGGCCCCATAATTGATGAACGCGGCCTCAAGGCTGGGTTCAACCCGGGTGATGACCCCTTTGTAGACGTTCGCCTTTTTCTGTTCTCGTGAGGGGAGTTCGATATCCAGATCGAAGAGCTTCTGGCCGTCCACCATGGCCACACGCAGCTCTTCGGGCTGCGTGGCGTTGACAAGAATTCGTTTCATGAAGTGTGTCTCGAGTGCATGGCCCAGCCACGCCCGGGCGGTGACCCGGCGTCGGCGGTGCTGCATGGGAGGGGCGCGCGGCGCTGAATAGCAGCGCCCACGCGCACAACCATGGGAACACTACGCCCGCGCGGTGTTCGCGCCGGGGCGTGGGGGCAAGGTTGTCCAAAAATCCGCTCAGAATCATCAAGTTATGTTGGCGTTTCGTGAGCGATTGTCCGTGGAGGGAGACGTGACTTGCCGTTGGCAGGCGTCTCCCGGTGGTGTTCTGTTGAGTCGCGGGGTGGGGCGATCCGGGCGGGCAGCAGACACTGCCGGGCCGATCCGATATCTGCCGAGTCAACCCAGCGCGACACGGTATGATAGCAATGTTGCAAAAGGGCATCAAACCTTTGAATGACCTGTTATTATCCGCGCATGCCAGAAATGCCTCAAAGCCCCGCCTCGCGGGTCGTCCATGCCCAGGTGACTCGGGACGAGGATGGCCAGCGCGTGGACAACTTTCTCATGCGCCGCCTGAAAGGCGTGCCCCGTAGTCGCATCTACCGCCTTTTGCGCAAGGGGGAGGTGCGGGTCAACAAGGGCCGCTGCAAGCCGGATTACCGCCTCAGTGTGGGCGATGTGGTGCGCATCCCGCCAGTGACCCGCAGTGAGAAGAAACTGGAAGATCTGCCCTTGCCGGAGGGGCTGGCGCGAACCCTGGCCGAGTCCGTATTACTGGAAGACGATGACCTGCTCATCCTGAACAAGCCGGCGGGTCTGCCGGTGCATGGGGGCAGTGGCGTTCCGGTGGGGGTCATCGAAGGCCTGCGGCGGCTCAGGCCCGAGGCGGGGTTTCTGGAGCTGGCCCATCGCCTGGACCGGGAGACCAGTGGTTGCCTGGTGCTGGCACGCAATCGTCCGGCCCTGCTGGCCTTTCATGAACTGTTGCGTCATGGCGGAGTCGATAAGGTTTACCACACCCTGGTGGCCGGTCATTGGCAGGGAGGGCCGCGGCGCGTGGTTCAGAGTCTGTCGCGCACGGAGCGTCGTGGCGAGGTGCGCCTGGTGCAGGTGGATGAGGAGGGGCAGGATGCGGATAGCTTCTTTACACCACGCCAGGGGTTTGCCGAGGCCACGCTCATGGATGTGCAGATCGGCACGGGCCGTACTCACCAGATCCGGGTTCATGCCGCCCATGAAGGGCACCCCGTGGCGGGTGACCGGCATTACGGTGATTTCGAGTTCAATCGGCGCATGAGGCGTCTGGGCCTCAAGAGGCAGTTTCTTCATGCCGCGTCTCTGCGCTTTACCCTGCCCACCCGCGGCTGTGCGTACGATGTGGTAGCGCCGCTGGATCCCGCCCTGGAACAGGTGCTGGAGAAGCTGGAACCCCGCTGATCCGGGTTTTATCGACAACAGACCAACAGTATTTATGGCCAATCCCTATCAATTACTCATCTTCGACTGGGATGGAACCCTCATGGATTCCATCGGGCGCATTATTGCCTGCCTGCAGGGGGCGATCACTGCCTTGCAACTGGAAACCCGGCCGCCGGATGAGTTGCGCCACGTCATCGGGCTGGGCATGCCGGAGGCGATTCTGCAACTGTATCCGCAGGCAGACGAGGCCCTGATTCAAGCATTCACGACCGCTTACCGGGAGCGTTTCCTCTACACGGACAAGACACCCGCACAGCTGTTCACTGGCGTGCCTGCCTTGCTGGATGAACTGGCGGAGCAGGGGTATTGGCTGGCGATAGCCACCGGAAAGTCCCGGGTGGGGCTTGACCGGGTGTTGGAGGATACCGGTCTCCAGAGACGGTTTCTGGCCACACGCTGTGCTGACGAGAGCTTCTCAAAGCCTCATCCCCAAATGCTCGAATCCATTTTTGATGAACTGGGTGTGGCTCCGGCTGACGCCCTGATGGTGGGGGACAGCCATCTGGATCTGCTCATGGCGGCCAATGCCGGTGCGCATGGACTGGGGGTCACCTCGGGCGTGCACGATGCCCGGGAACTGTCGCTGCATCAACCCTTGGCTGTGTTGAACGGGGTGGCGCAGTTACCGGTCTGGCTGGGGAATGAACAGATGCAACATCAACCACTGAGCAAGGATTCCACACCATGAGTGACGAAAATCAAGCCACCAGCCAACGCGGCTCGGATCAGGCCCCGGAAAACTGGGAGCGGGAGGCCCTGCGTGAGATCGCCCTGGCAGGCGTCAAGGAACGTCGGGCGGCCCGGCGCTGGGGTATCTTTTTCAAGACACTGGGCTTTCTTTACCTTTTCTTCCTGCTGTTCACCTTCATGGATGGTATGTCCGCGGGGGATGTTGATCGCAAGGGCAGTCACACGGCCTTGGTGGATGTGCAAGGGATTATCAGTGAAGGCAGTGCCGCCAGTGCCGATCGGGTGGTGGGCTCCCTCAAGGCCGCCTTTGAGAGCAGCCAGACCCAGGCCGTCATCATCCGCATCAATAGCCCGGGCGGCAGTCCGGTACAGGCGGGTTACATCAATGATGCCATTGGCCATCTCAAGGAGAAGCACCCGGATATTCCGGTCTATGCGGTCATCTCGGATGTGGGCGCCTCGGGGGGGTACTATATCGCCGCCGCTGCGGATCAGATCTACGCTGACAAGGCCAGTATCGTCGGTTCCATCGGCGTGCGCCTGGATGGTTTCGGGTTCGATGAGGCCATTGATCGTCTGGGGATTGAGCGGCGCCTGCTCACTGCCGGGGGCAACAAGGGTCTGATGGACCCCTTTCTGCCAGTCAAGGAAGAAGAGCAGGCCCATTTGCAGGCCATGCTGGATGGCATCCATGGCCAGTTCGTGGATACGGTGAAGAAAGGACGAGGGGATCGCCTTGTGGATGATCCGGAGATCTTCTCCGGGCTGGTCTGGACCGGCGAGCAGAGCCTGGAGTTGGGTCTGGTGGATGGTCTTGGCAGTAGCGGCTACGTGGCCCGGGAAGTGATTGGTGAGCCCGATATCGTGGATTTCACCCGCAAGCAGGATCTGTTCTCCCGTCTGGCGGATGGTCTGGGTGTGGCCTTGCTGCGCGTGGTTGAGCAGTGGGGGCAGGCCAGCCTGCGATAACCGGGTCTTCGAGATGAGCCTGGGCGGACCAGAGGGTCCGCCCATTGCCAGACCAGCGGTCAGTCCTCACGTCGCGCGGAAACGCCCGCTGTGAGGGTGTAGCGCATGGCATCCTCCAGCGACAGATTCAACGGCTCCACCCGGTCGCGGGGCAGCATCAGTGTATAACCACCGATCTGGTAGCTCATGGGTAGATAGACCGCAACAGTGCTCTGGGTGCCCAGATTGTCTGGCAGGCCCTCGAAATCACTGCGGGTCACGAACCCCACCAGGCGAAATTCCAAGCCCGGCAGCGTGACGAGCACCGCCTCGCCAAAGCGCTCATGAATCTCCCCGGAAAATAGCTGGGTCACGTCCCGCACCACACCATGAATGGTCTTGACCACCGGGATGCGCTCCATCCAGCTTTCCAACCAATGGAAGACCCCCTGTACCAGATAAACCCGGAGCAACACCCCCAGCGCGAAGATCAGCAGGATGCCGATGAGCAGGCCCATGCCGGGGAAGTAAAGTACATCCGGCAACACGGCCTTGAGAATGGCGCCCAGCACCTGCTCCAGGGTGTTACTCAGCCAGAGCACCAGCGTGACGGTGACGACGATCGGCAGGATGGCAGCCAGGCCGGCGAGAAATGTGCGGGTCAATCCTTTCAAGACTTACCTCCAGGCCGCGGCACACTATAATGTGCGGCTACGGCGGTTGGAATTGGGTGGGGAGTCTCCGGGGCTTGAAGCACGATCAGTGCCCGGATGCGCGAGCCGGATGTCCACCTTGGTTGACACCCGCCGCGGGTCGATCTAATTTGACACGCATCCCAAGGGTGAATCCAGATCCGCGCCCGAAAAAACCCAAGTCGACAGGCACCTGAATCTATGGCATCCAAGCCCTCGTCAGCAGTTGATCAGACCCCCATACGGGTGGTGATCGTGACCATGGACACCCACTTGGCCAGCGCCGCCGACCGGGCCCGCGCCGAACTCAAGCATGAGTTGCCCGGGTTGCACTTCTCGCTTCATGCCGCTTCCGAGTGGGCTGCCGATGAAGAGGCCCTGGAGCAGTGCAAGGCCGATGTGGCCCAGGCCGATATCATCATCACCACCATGCTGTTCCTGGAGGATCAATTTCAGCAGATCCTGCCGGATCTGCAGGCCCGACGCGATGACTGCGACGCCATGGTGTGTGCCATGTCGGCCGGAGATGTGACCAAGCTGACCCGCATGGGCAGCTTTGACATGTCCAAGCCGAGCAGCGGACCCATGTCGTTGCTCAAACGGCTGCGGGGCAAAAAGGAAGGCGATTCCAAGGCCAGCGCGGGCGCTCAGCAGATGAAGATGCTGCGCCGGATTCCGCAGTTGCTGCGATTCATCCCGGGTACGGCCCAGGATGTGCGCGCCTATTTCATCACCCTGCAGTACTGGCTGGGCGGCTCGGAAGAGAACATGGCCAACATGATCCGCTTCCTGGTGGATCGCTATGCGGATGGCCCGCGTCGCGGTGTGCGAGGCAAGCTGACCATCGCTTCACCCGCCGAATATCCCGAGGTGGGTGTATACCATCCGGACATGAAAAAGCGTCTTTCAGATCGCTTGCAGGATCTGCCGGGCAAGGTGTCCGGACGCGGTGCGCAGGGTCGCGTGGGGGTGCTGCTGCTGCGCTCCTATGTGCTGGCGGGTAATTCTGGGCATTACGACCCGGTGATCCGGGGTCTGGAGGAGGCCGGCCTGCAGGTGGTGCCTGCATTTGCCTCGGGCCTGGATTCACGTCCCGCCATTGAGGCATTCTTCATGGAGGACGGTCGTCCCACGGTGGATGCCGTGGTCTCCCTGACCGGATTCTCCCTGGTGGGTGGCCCGGCCTACAACGATGCCAATGCCGCGCAGGAAATCCTCTCCAGGCTGGATGTGCCCTATATCGCCGCCCATCCGGTGGAATTCCAGACCCTGGATCAATGGGGCAACTCTGAGCGTGGCCTGCTGCCCGTGGAGAGCACCATCATGGTGGCCATTCCGGAGCTGGACGGCTGCATCGCCCCCATGGTGTACGGCGGACGCCCAGGCCCGGAAGGCGCCATCTGCGCCGGTTGCGAACGCCATTGCAAGTTCACCGATTCCGAGAACACCCAGGACATGTTCACGTGTCCGGAGCGTACCGGCATGCTGGTATCCCGCGTCCGGCGTCTGGTGGAGTTGCGGCGCGCCGAGCGGGCCCAGCGCAAGGTGGCCATCGTCCTGTTCAACTATCCGCCCAATGCCGGTAACACCGGTACCGCCGCCTACCTGGGGGTGTTTGAGTCGCTGCTCAACACCCTGAAGACGATGAAGGAAGAGGGGTATCAGGTGGAGGTGCCCGACAGCGTGGATGAATTGCGGGACAGCATCATCAACGGCAACAAGGATCAGTACGGCGCCGATGCCAACGTACACACCATGATTCCCGCCGAGGATCATGTGCGCCGTGAGCGCTGGCTCAAGCAGATCGAGGGTCAGTGGGGTCCGGCACCGGGAAAGGTGCTGACCAACGGCAGTTCCATCTTTGTGCTGGGCCGGCAGTTTGGCAATGTGCTGGTGATGGTGCAGCCCTCATTCGGCTACGAGGGCGATCCCATGCGTCTGCTGTTTGAGCGCGGCTTTGCCCCCACCCATGCCTTCTCCGCCTTCTATCGTTACCTGCGCGAGGACTTCAAGGCCCATGCGGTGCTGCATTTTGGCACCCACGGGGCACTGGAGTTCATGCCGGGCAAGCAGGTGGGCATGTCTGGAGCCTGCTGGCCCGATCGCCTCATTGGCGATATCCCGAACATGTACCTGTATGCCTCCAATAACCCCTCCGAGGGTGCCATTGCCAAGCGACGCTCCGGGGCCACCCTGATCAGCTACCTGACGCCGCCGGTGTCCCATGCGGGGCTGTATCGTGGGTTGCTGGACCTGAAGAGCTCCATTGATCGCTGGCGCGGTCTCGAGCCTTCTCAGGAGCATGAGCGTGGTGAACTGGCCGAACTGATCCAGTCCCAGGCCGCCGAGCTGGAACTGGCCAGGCCCGAGCCCCTCTGGGACGTGCCCGGTGGCGAGGCCGAGGAAAGGGTACGCAAGCTGGGCGAGGAGATCCTGGAGCTGGAGTACACCCTGATCCCCTACGGTTTGCATGTGGTGGGCACTCCTCTGAGCGAGGACGAGCGTATCGATATGCTGGTCGCCATGGCTGAGGCCTCTCAGGACACCCGCCTGGAGCGCTCAGTGGTGGAAACCCTGGTGAAAACCGGCTCGGTGGACAATGCCCTTCAGGAGGCCGGGTTCCAGAATGACGACGAGCGCCGCGAGCAGTTCGAGCAGCTGGCCCGCTCCAATGAGCTCATGTCCCGGGATACGGAACTGGAGGGTATCCTCAAGGCCCTGGACGGTCGCTTCATCAAGCCCGCCCCGGGTGGGGACGTAATGCGACAGCCCGATGTGCTGCCCACCGGTCGTAACCTCCACGGCTTCGATCCCTTCCGCATCCCCAGCGCTTTTGCGTTGAAGGATGGGGCCATGCAGGCTGAACGCCTGCTGGCCCGCCATGTGGAGGATGGCAACGGCCTGCCCGAATCCGTGGCGATGGTGCTGTGGGGCAGTGACAACCTCAAGACCGAGGGCAGCCAGATCGGTCAGGTCCTGGGTCTGCTGGGCGCCAAACCCCGCTTCGATAACTACGGCCGCCTGGCTGGTGCCACGCTGATTCCGCTGGAGGAGCTGGGGCGCCCGCGGGTGGACGTGCTCATCACCCTGTCCGGCATCTTCCGGGATCTGCTGCCGCTGCAGATCAAGCTGCTGGCCGAGGCCACCTTCCTGGCCGCGTCGGCAGACGAGCCGCCGGAACAGAACTTCGTGCGTGCCCACACCCTGGAATACATGAAGGAGCACGGCTGTGATCTGGAGACGGCCGCGTTGCGCGTGTATGGCAATGCGGACGGGGCCTATGGTTCCAACGTCAATAACCTGGTGGAGAATGGTCGCTGGGATGACGAGGATGAGTTGGCCAACACCTATACCCAGCGCAAGGGCTTTGCCTATGGCCGCAGCGGCCGGCCCATGAAGCAGGACACCCTGCTCAAGAGCATGCTCAAGGATGTGCAACTCACTTACCAGAACCTGGATTCGGTGGAGTTGGGCGTGACCACCATCGATAACTACTTCGATACCCTGGGTGGCATCAGCCGAGCTGTTCGCCAGGCCCGCGGAGGCCAGGACGCCCCCGTGTATATCGGCGACCAGACCAAGGGTGATGGCACGGTGCGCACACTCTCCGAGCAGGTCTCTCTCGAGACCCGCACCCGAATGCTCAATCCCAAGTGGTACGAGGGGGCCCTCAAGCACGGGTACGAGGGAGTGCGCCAGATCGAGGTGCATATCACCAATACCATGGGTTGGTCGGCCACCACGGGCCAGGTTCAGCCCTGGGTGTACCAGAAACTGTCCGAGACCTTCGTGCTGGATCCGGAGATGCGCGAGCGCCTGGCACAGCTCAACCCAACGGCTTCCGCGAAGATGGCCAACCGCCTCCTGGAGGCCTCGGATCGCAACTACTGGCAGCCGGATGATGAGACCCTGGAAGCCCTGCGGCGCGCCGGAGAGGAGTTGGAGGATCGTCTGGAGGGCATCGAGCAGGAGACGCCAGCGGCCTGAGTCCGGCCGGCTCGTGCGGGGTTTGGGCCCGCCCCCTCTCCGAGGCATGGGGGAAGGGGCGGGGTGACCTGCGTGCCTTGCAGATTGCTGTTAACTCAAACGTTCCTTGTAGGCCTCGTAGCCGAAGCGCTTGACCACCCGCACCTTCCGCGTGTTGGCGTCCACCCGGCAGATGGCCGGCAGGCGCATGCCGTTGAAGGTGTTGGTCTTCACCATGGAGTAGTGGGCCATGTCGGTGAACACCAGGCGGTCGCCGATCTTCAGCGGGCGGTCGAAGGAATAGGCCCCGATCATGTCTCCCGCCAGGCAGGTGAGACCGCCCAGGCGGTAGGTGTGGGCCTTTTCCTCGGGCATGCCGGCGCCGATGATGTCGGGTCGGTAGGGCATTTCCAGTACGTCCGGCATGTGGGCCGTGGCGGAGGTGTCCAGAATGGCAATGGGGCCTTCATTGTCAATGATGTCCAGCACCGTGGTCACCAGATAGCCGGTGTTCAGGGCGATGGCCTCGCCAGGCTCCAGGTATACCGGGATGCCGTTGTGACGCTCCCGAAAGCTGCGTACCAGTTTGATCAGGCGCTCGATATCGTAATCGGGCCGGGTGATGTGGTGCCCCCCGCCGAAGTTCACCCACTTGAGACCGGGCAGATATTGCCCGAAGCGGGCCTCGAAGGCCCCCAGGGTGCGCTCCAGCGCATCGCTGTTCTGTTCGCACAGGGTGTGAAAATGCAATCCTTCCAGGCCGGTGAGATCCACCCCTTCCAGATCCCGGACTCGGGTGCCCAGGCGTGATCCCGGTGTGCAGGGGTCATACAGCGCCACGGTGCCTTCCGAATGTTCGGGATTGACCCGCAGGCCACAGGAGATGGTCCGGGGGTGGGCCGCAACACGCTCCCGGTGGTGCAACCACTGCCCGGGGGAGTTGAAGCTGATGTGGTCGGCGTACTGGAGCACCACCTCCATCTCGCTGTCGGAGAAGGCCGGCGAGAAGCAGTGCACCTCGCCGCCAAAGGTTTCCGCGCCCAGCCGCGCCTCATCCTGGCCGCTGGCGGTGGTGCCCACCAGGTACTGGCGGATCAGGGGGAAGGTGTCCCACATGGCGAAGCCCTTGAGGGCCAGGAGAATGCGGGCCCCGCTGTCCTCCTGGACCTGCCGCAGCAGCTCCAGGTTGCGGATCAGCAGGGCATCATCCACCACAAAGGCTGGCGTGGGGCAGGCCTGAATATCGAACGGGTGGTCCATGACCTCGATCGCGCGGCTCAAGCCAGCGGATCCGCGTCGGGATCCAGTTCCTTCATCTGCCAGGGCAGGCCCATGTCGCCGATGCGCTCCATGAAGGGGGCGGGGTCCATCTGTTCCACGTTGAATACGCCAGCCCCCTTCCAGATGCCCTGCAGCATGAGCATGGCCCCGGTGACGGCGGGCACGCCCGTGGTGTAGGACACCGCCTGGGACTGGACCTCCCGATAACAGGCCTCGTGATCACAGATGTTGTAGATGTGCACCTTGCGGCGCTTGCCATCCTTGATGCCGTCCAGGATGACGCCGATGTTGGTCTTGCCCTTGGTGCGCGGCCCCAGGGAGGCCGGGTCGGGCAGCACGGATTTGAGGAACTGCAGCGGGATCACTTCCTTGCCTTCGTACATGACCGGTTCGATGCCTGTCATGCCCACGTTCTCCAGTACCTTCAGGTGCGTGAGGTACTGCTGGGAGAAGGTCATCCAGAAACGGATCCGCTTGAGCCCGCGGATGTTCTGTACCAGGGATTCCAGTTCCTCGTGGTACAGCAGATAGATGTCCTTGGGACCAATCTCGTCAAAATCAAAGGCCCGCTTCTCCGACAGGGGTGGGATCTCCTTCCACTCACCATTCTCCCAGTAACGACCATTGGCCGTGACCTCACGGATGTTGATCTCCGGGTTGAAGTTGGTGGCAAAGGGATAACCATGGTCGCCGCCATTGGCGTCCAGGATGTCGATCTGGTGGATCTCGTCGAAGAGGTTCTTCTGGCCCCAGGCGCAGTAGATGTTGGTCATGCCGGGGTCGAAACCGCAACCCAGGGTGGCCATGAGGCCGGCCTTTTCATAGCGGTCCTGGAAGGCCCACTGTTCCTTGTATTCGAACTTGGCCTCGTCCGGGTGCTCGTAATTGGCCGTATCCAGGTAGGGCACGCCGGTCTTCAGGCAGGCCTCCATGATGGTGAGGTCCTGATAGGGCAGGGCCACGTGGATCAGTAGATCCGGCTTGAAGGATTCGATCAGGCGTACCAGGGCATCCACATCATCCGCGTCCACCTGGGCGGTCTGGATGGGCCGATCCAGCTTGGCGGCGATATCCCGGCACTTGGTTTCATTGCGGCTGGCCAGGCAGATCTCCGAGAAGACTTCGGGATGCTGGGCGCACTTGTGGGTGACGACACTGCCGACGCCGCCGGCGCCGATGATCAGGACTTTGCTCATAGGTCTCGATTCAGGAATCTGGATGGGTGAAAGAAGGAAGCGGACGGAGCGCTTGGGGACGCGTGGGATGATGCCCCCTTGTGACCGCTGGGTTCAAGCCCTCTCGACGGCGAAACTGACCGCGTAGCGCCGGCTCTTGCCAAATACCAGCGCCAGTCGGCCTTGTCCCTGGGTGTCCAGGCCCAGTTCCGAGGCCCGGCGAAGACCGCCGGATCGATGCAGACGGCGCAGGGAGGTTTCGATGCTGCCCTTGTGACGACGGATGTAAAGATCCAGGTCCGGGCGCACGCTGGCTTGAATGTCGTGCTCCTGACCCAGCACTTCCAAGTGGGTCTGTGCGGGCCCCAGATCCTGGCCAGGCAGCTTGAACAGGCGTTCCAGGATGCGATGCATGCCGTCCACCGGTTCTTCGCCCAGATAGAGGTTCCACAGGAAACGACCGATGCCGTATTCGTCGCTCCACCATTGGGTTTTTGGGTTGAGCACGTGTACGCCGACCGGTACCAGCCGATAGCTGCCCAGACCCGGATCATCGGTCAGGATCTCGAAGCTCACTTGCCGGCAACCCAAGTGTTTTTTGTCTCCCTTGACCATCAGTGCGGCATTGCGGGGGGTAAGCAGCTTGAGGGCCATGCGGTCCCGGGGTTGCAGGGGGCGTCCCCGTTGCTGGGCGACGGTCTGAATCACGTCCAGGGCACAGGAAGTGATCAGGCTCTGCTCACGAACCAGGTGGCCTTGAGCCTGCTCATGGGCTTGTTCTTGCCGAAATTGTTCATGGGCGGTGCTCATGTCAGTAAAATAAGCATTTTTCGTGCCGAGCCAGCAGGCCCGCTCTTCAGGTGATCTGCGTCGGTTTTTTGACGAATAAGGGCGTGTCGGGATCGACGGATACCCCCCTTTGTTGCGCCGCAAAGTTCTGGCGCCGACAATAATGACTTCATCGATTGTGCCTTACAGCAAGCCACGCGCTACGGGTGTCCGCCCGGGCTAAAGGATGCATCATCATGGCTGATCTGGTTATGTCCCAAGAGGAAGAACGGATGATGGGGCAACTCATGATCCCATCCCAGCCCACCGTGCTGCGCGCCATCGCGGCCGAGACGGACAATGAGCATGGGGACCTGGCCCGGGTAGCCAGACTGGTCTCGGAGGATGTCAGCATCTCCGGGGGCATCCTGCTGGTGGTGAACTCTCCATTGTTTCGCCGCCGCCGCGAGATCGGTTCCATTCGCGAGGCTGTCATGCTACTGGGGCTCAAGCGGGTCTATTCGGTGGCACGCACCGTGGCCCTGCGTAACGCCTTGTCTCACTTGCCGCGGATGCACGAGTTCTGGAAGTCCAGCGTCACCTTGGCGGAAGCCTGTGGTGGGGCGGCGCGATTGTTGAAGCGTCCGGATCTGGTGGATGATGCCTACCTTCTGGGGCTGTTTCATCTGGTTGGGGTACCGGCATTGCGTAGCGTGTTGGGCGAGGCCTACGAAACGGTGGAGCGCCAGGCAGATTTGAGTGGTTGGCAGTCCAGCGTTCACGAAGAACAGCGACGTTATGGGGTCAGTCACGATCGTCTGGGTGCGCTGATCACTCAGCGGTGGCGTGCGCCGACAAGCGTTATCCAGGCAACGGCCCATCAATACCAGGTGGCGCGTCTGGACAGGTTGGTGACGCTGCACCCGGATGCGCCTGATCTGCTGGTCATGCTCAAGCTCGCGCTTCGGGCGACCGCTGCTGTTGACCCGGCACGCATGACCTATGCGGACTGGGAGACCACGCAGGATCTGCTGGCCGACTACCTGGCCCTGGATGTGCAGTCACTGGACGGTCTGGTGGAAGAGTTGGCATAGACGCAAACCTTTTACCGGTCGGTTCAGTCATTCACTGGTGAGCAGCAGTTTCCAGAAATGTTCGATATCCGATTGATGGCACAACTCCGTGCCGGATGTCAGCACGGTCGCGGTACCTGCGGCCACACCCAGGGCGAAGGCGCGCCGGACATCCTCTCCTCGGGAAAGACCAAAAGCCATGCCGGCGACAAAGCTATCGCCAGCGCCGACGGCGCTGCGGGCCGTGACTTTCGGGGTGGCGAGGCGATGGATGCCATCCTGGGTGGCCAGCATCGCGCCGTCATGCCCCAGGGTGATGGCCAGTAGTTCCGCCCCTCCTGCGGCCACCTGCTCCTGCGCGGCCTCTTCCAGGTCCTTTGGGTCCTCCAGGTTCCGGCCCACCAGGCCCGCGAATTCACCGCGGCTGGGTTTGGCCATGTATACCCCTTCCTCCAGGGCCGCCGCCAGGGCGGGCCCCGACGTGTCCAGGATCAGCCGACCGCCACGACGCTTCACGGACACGGCAAGTCGGGCGTAAACATCCTCGGGCACGCCTCGGGGCAGGCTGCCGCTGGCCACCACATAGTCAAAATCCAGCATTTCGATGAAGTCCAGGGCCGCCTGCCATTCGCTGCGCCGGATCTGCGGTCCCTCGGGCGTGAAGCGAAACTCCTGTCCCGAACTCTCCTCGAACACCACGTGGCTCATCCGTGTGGATTCCAGAATATGTACCCGATGGGACATCACACCTGCCTGTGTGATGAGTTCATCCAGTACATCCCCTGGCCGTCCACCTGCCAGGTAGACGGCGAAGCTACCGGCCCCCAACTCGTTGAGCACGCGTGCCACGTTGATGCCACCGCCGCCAGGGTCATAGCGCTCATTGGTGGTACGCACCTTGTGAATGGCTTTCACCTTGTCGGCCGTGCATGAGGAATCCACGGCCGGGTTCAAGGTCAGTGTGACGATTCGCTTATGCATCAAGGAACTCCCTGTGGAGCTGGCGTTCAGTGTGATGTGACAGGGGACAGGCCACTGGGGTCAGTCCCCTACCAGGGGAAAGGTGACGCTCATGCCCCAGGCCAGGGAAAAGGCCACGGCGATGGCGCCCACCAGGGGATGACCGGTTGCCGTGAATGTCCAGCGGGCCAGCAGGCCGTAGACCAGCAGGAAGACGGCGATGGCCGGGAAGATGATGATCAGGAAGAACAGTTCCTCGAGACGCAGGCCCACGGCCCCGACCAAGGAAAGCAGGAAAAGCATCTTGGTGAAGAAATAGGCACCCGTCGTGCCGGTTTCTCCCCGAGTGAGCCACTCATCGGCACTGAAGAACAGCAGCGTGCCCAGGAAGATCACCGGTAACCACACCAGGCGTTCGGGGATGGGCAGATAACCGGTGACGAAGGCATGGATGGGCAGCCCCACGGCCAGGGTGCCGTAAGTTGTGGCCAGGCATACCGCCACGAGAAGAGCGCCCCATGCCGTGCGGCCCGGGAAGGGACCGAAGACATTGCCGCGACGGCGCTGCAGCAGCCAGAGCCCCATCCAGGTGAGTAGCCCATATACCGCGAAGTGCATGGTCAGGTAATCAGACAGCAGCAGCGGCAGCCCCCCCAGCGGTACTTGCCAGAGCAACAGGGGGGTGAGCACCGCTGGGACAACCGCCACCGGCCAGAGTGGCCGCCATGGCATATCCGAACCTCGCGGCGGATCGGTAACGCGGGGCAGGGCGCGCATCAGGGGCCAGGCCAGGGCAATGATGCCCAGAAACAACAGACCCAGCCAGGGGCCTCTGGCATCCACAAAGGGCGCATCCAACTCGGAGGGATCCACGCCCTCCATCCAGGCCAGGGCCTCCAGTAAGGTTTGCCGGGCGTGGATGATTCCCATGTGCTCGGCCCCCTCGGCGATGACCAGGCGGCGGGCATGGCCCTGGGTGAAGTCACCATAGGTCATGCCGGGCTGTACCTGGGCTGTATCGTGAGGTTCAAAAGCGGGCAGGGCCGGTTCCCGCAAGGCCGCAGGCTCCAGTTCCCCGAAAATGAACAGCAGGTTGTCCAGCCCCTCCATGCGGGTGTCTTCGGCAATGAACGGGGATATCAACACCATGGAGCGCACCTGGCCGGGGTGTTGCTGGCCATGGTTCAGCATGATGTCGCCCGCCATGGAATGTCCCATCAAGGTGATACGGCCATCGCTGGCGGGATGCGCGCGGGCATGGTCCACGACATGTTCCAGGGCACCGCCCAGCAATTGGCGGCGCCGTTCCAGGTCCATGATATCCGGCACAAAGGGTTTGGGGTTGGCCCCATGGCCTGGGAAGTCCAGGGTGATGGCCAGATAGCCTTGGCGGGCCAGGGTGATGGCCAGGGGCTGCATCATCTGCCGGGAACCGGTAAAACCATGGGCGATGACCGCCACCGGTCGCGGCTCGGTGGTCACCGGATTGAACACGGTGATGGGCACCCCCTCCACCCGTTCATGGGTTATTTCCAGGCCCTGGGGCGCCGACATGAGCTGCCAAAGGGCCACTGCAATGGCCAGGGTGGCCAGTAGTGCGGTCAATCCCCGGGCGATCCGGGAGAACGGGCTTCCTGCGGTCTTGGCCTGGGTCATCGGATCATCGCCGCCGCATCTCAGCCTGAACCTGGTCAAACTCCCTCAGCATGTCCTCCGTGGGCCCCTTACCCACGCGGCTGAACAGGATGATGGCCAGGGACGCCAGAATGAAGCCAGGCAGGATCTCGTACATATCGAACAGACCCCCTTCGAAGCGATCCCAAATCAGCACTGTCAGCGCGCCGGTCACAATCCCGGCCAGGGCGCCATTGCGGTTCATGCCACGCCAGAAAACCGAGAGGATGATCACCGGACCGAAGGCGGCGCCGAAACCGGCCCAGGCATAGGCCACCAGGTCCAGCACGGCGGCTTCCGGGTTCAGGGCCAGCAGGGTGGCCAGCACGCCGATACCCAGCACCGTGCCACGTCCGATCCACACCAATTCGGTGTCACTGGCCTGAGGGCGGAAAAAGCGTTTGTAGAAGTCTTCCGAAAGCGCTGACGAGGACACCAGCAACTGGGAGTCGATGGTGCTCATGATGGCTGCCAGGACAGCCGCAATGAGACAGCCCGCCACCCAGGGGTTGAACAGGGTCTGGATGAGGAGAATGAACACGGTCTCGGGATTATCCAGGCCCGTTTCGCCAAAGAAGGCCATGCCGGCAAACCCGGTGAAGATGGCGCCGAACAGCGCTACCACCATCCAGGTCACGCCGATGAAGCGTGCCAGGGGGATATCCCGGGGATTGTGGATGGCCATGAAGCGGGTGAGTACATGTGGCTGACCGAAATAACCCAGCCCCCAGGCCATCAGGGAGATGATCCCGAACAACGTCATGTCATGGAAGGCATCCAGGGCCCCGGGCTCCAGTTCACCGACCATCCGGGTGGTTTCGGTCCAGCCGCCCAGGTTCATGACGGTGATGACAGGCACCAGGATCAGGGCCAGGAACATCAGGATGCCCTGGATGAAATCGGTCCAGCTGACCGCCAGGAATCCTCCCAGCAGGGTGTACACCAGGATGACAGCCGCACCCACCGCCAGTGCCAGGCGGTAATCCATGTCGAAGGTGCCCTCGAACAGGGTGCCCGCCGCCACCAAGCCCGCGGAGGTGTAAAACGTGAAAAATACCAGGATCACCAGTGCCGAAACCACCCGCAGGGCTGAGGTATCGTCTCGAAAGCGGTTTTCGAAATAGGCCGGAATGGTGATGGAGTCCCGCGCCGCCCAGGTGAGTCGTCTCAGACGGTCAGCCACGAACTGCCAGTTGAGATAGGCGCCGATGGTCAGGCCCACGGCGATCCAGATCTGGTTCATGCCCGCGGCATATACCGCGCCAGGCAGGCCCAGCAGCAGCCAGCCGCTCATGTCCGAGGCCCCGGCAGACAGGGCGGCCGTGCCAGCCCCCAGGCGCCGCCCACCCAGGATGTAGTCGGACAGGTTGGTGGTGACCCGGTAGGCCAGCATCCCCACCAGAACCATGAGAATCAGGTAGGCAACCAGGGTCGCCAGCAGGGCAAAATTCACATCCACTTCCGTGCTCATCACCGGGCTCCCCGCAGGCTGTGCAACATCAGGCTCACCAGCGAAAACAGCACCAACAGCAACATCGGTACCAGTAGCCAGAACCAGGTGGCGGTGGTGAGGGTATGATCCATGGGATCTCCTTGTGGTTTTTGTTTGGGCACTCGGCCGTATTTTTGCCCGAGTATAAGACACATGGGGGCTCACCCACCAAGGATCATGGGCCGTCCCGGTGCGCCTGCAGGGGAGCAGGCCGCCCGTTGCGGAAATGGGCCCAGTCGAATTCCCGTATCAGGCGTCCCTGTGAATCCAGGCGCAGGTGACCCGTCAACCCCGTGTGGGTGGCCTGTGGATCGCGCTGCAGGCGGTCAAGTTCAGGGATCAGGGTAAAGGCATCAATGCCCATGGCGACAAGGTGGGGCCATGTCGGATTGTCATGAAGTAACCGCCTGTGATTTCTTTGGGCGCCTTGCCGGCTGAGCAGTGCCGGCATCTCCGGAAAGATGATGCCCTCCAGATCCGGATCCTGTTCATGCCGGTTCTGGACCTCAAAAAGATGGGATGTGGCGTAGACCGGTAGATGACCGGCATGCAGGTAACGCAGTTGGGGCTGGATCATCCTGGCTTGCTCCGGACTTGCGACCAGAAACAGCATGTCCACGTTCCGAGCCAGGATCCTGCGCAGCAGGACCTGAAAATCCGTGGCTTCCGGGGCATAGTGCTGGACGGAGATCACGCGCCCGCCCTGCTGCGTGAACTGATGGTTGAAGGCACTTGCCAGGCGGTCTCCCAGCGACGACTGCGGGGCCATGATTGCGGCACGTCGGTGACCCCGGGTATAGGCCAGGTGGGCCACCTGGGCAGTTTCGTGTTCAGGTTTGAGGGCAAACTGGATGACCTGCGGTGTGCTCGTGAAGTCGTCTCCCGGCTGATTGAGCAAGAGCAGCGGTACAGGCAGCGAGGGTCGCTCAGTGAATTGCGCCGCGGCTTCCCGGGTGAGGGGGCCAATGATGATTTCTGCGCCAGCTTCGACAGCTTCCTGGTATTTCTGCCAGGCGGATTCCGGGGGCTCGCCCATGTCGTAAATGCTGAGTTGCGGACGCTGAGACGAGGCCACGTCCCTGTGGGATGCCTTCACACCCCTTAATACAGCCTCGGCCAGGTTCCCATAGCGACCGGATAGCGGCAGGATGACGGCAACGTGTTCCGGATAGACACCTTGAGGAAGCTCCTTTACGCTCCCAGGGCTGGTCAATCTCCGAAAATCCCGCTCGGGACGATCGGCGTCGGGTTGGGCATCATTCAGCCAGTGCAGGGTTGCGGGGTTTCGGGCACGCTGTTTCAGTGCCCTGATATCCCCCGGGGGGAGGCCCCGAAGCATGGTCTGTATGGATCGGCGCGCGTGTGCGGAATGCTCGGGACTGATCCTGGCCGTGTAAAGAATGTGCCAGGTCTTGATGGCGTCCATCGTCCGGCCCAGAGCCGCTTCACTGGCTGCCTGAATGTCCAGCGCCTGAGCGCGCAGCTCGTCTGGTAGGGCTTCAAGGTGCCAGGGTAATTGGCGAAGGGCTTCCATTGGCTTGCCGGCATCCAGGCGGGCCCGTGCTTCGGCCAGTACCTGTGCCATCTCTCTGTTCGAACCGGGATCGTGGGTGTTTGCGAGTGCCAGCAGATCATGCGTGCGATGGGCATGGCCACCCCCCTGGAGTTCCAGCGCCATGGTCGGCAAGGGCGCGAGCATCAGGGCTGCGAGAATGAGTGGCAGGCGGGTCATTTTCAAGAGATTGGCCGTGATGCCTAAAGTCCTTGGTGGTGGTTGCCGATACGAACCATAAGTGCCGCGTCTGCAAAGCTTGGGGCTCCAGTCCAGTCTGTCCTCGGGCAATGGCCCGCTGTGTCATCTGTGACCATGGAATCCGACGGTCTGAGCGCTTCTGGAATGACTAAGGCTGGTTATCCTCACGGAGAAATAAAATGAAAAAAATGGCGTATGTGCTTGTGGCTTTGGGTGTTATAACGTTGACAGGGGGCTGTGCCCACTCCTATCAAGTACCTGTTCAAGGGTATCAATACACGGCAATGGAAGAGCGTACCATTCGGGTCAGGGGGCATGGCACCAGTGTGCCAAGATCCGACCTGACGCAGTCGCAGCAGAAACTCATGGCCATCCGGGCCAGTCGTCTCGATGCCTATCGCAATCTCGCCGAGGAACTGTATGGCCTCCAGTTGGAGAGCGGCAGTAGCTTGCGTGACATGGCGGGTGAGCGTGATAGAGTGAGATCCTACATTGACAAGAAGATTCGGGGGGCGCGCGTCATCGACGTGGTGCTCATTGAAGATGATATCTACGAGACCACGCTTGAGTACACCGTGGGTCAGGATTTCTATCGGTGCGTTGCCGCACCGCACCTCTGCCAGCCGGCCAGACCCGTGGCTCCCCTTCAGCCTGTGGTCACGCAACAGTATTGCGGCGCAAGTCCCTGCCCACCCACCCGCGTGGTGCCTTTGCAGCCTGCAAGGCAACGGGTTCCTGACTGGCAGCACTGCACCGAGCCCTATTGCTCACAGGCACCCTATTATTACTACCAGTGATCACGAAGGGATCTCATGAGAGGGTTTGTGCTCATCGTGCTCTTGTGGTGGCCTGCCCTCGTGGTTGGAGAGGCCATTGTGGCTGAGGGGGTCGCTTCAACCACGATCCAGAGTGTTCCGGAGGCCCGTAGGGAGGCGTTGAAGGACGCCCTCTGGTCTGCTTCGTCGCAATCGGGCACCACCATCCGGGGAGAGATTCGTCTCAGTCAGGGTGTGGTGGTGTCCGATGACTCGCGGTTTCGGATTGGAACCCATGTGTCTCGCTACGAGGTGATCAGCGAGGGCCAGGAAGGTGATCTCTATCGCGTGCAGGTTCGTGTGGAGGAGACTCAGACTGGTTGTGGAGCCCTGGCAGGGATGCGGATCGGCGCTGTGAGTTTCCCGCTCCTGAAGCCCCATCAGCACACCCTGATGGGCGTTACGGGGTTTGAGATGGGCGTTCCGAATGAGATTCTGCACCGGGTGGGAGTGAATACTCCGCTGGAGGTTCATCGCGCCGCGCATCGCCGTCTGTTCTCTCCCCTCAACGGCAATCTTCCCAATCCGCGCTCTGACCGCGTTCGGGAACGGGTCAGGGGGATCGCGGCGGAGTTGGGAGTGGATTTTCTGGTGGCTGGCGTCGTGCTCGATATCGGGTATGAGACTGTGGGCATGCTAAGGAACCGGCACAGCCGTCGGGCGGAGGTGGAGATGTATCTGTTCAAAGCCGAATCTGGCGAGTTGATGGGCCAGCGGCGCGCAGCTCGAGAATCCCGGGGAGACGTGCTGGTGAGTTCACGTGTCAGTTTTGGCAGCCAGCGCTTTTACGAGTCGGATTACGGTGAAGGTTTTGGGTGGGTCATGGACACCCTTTCCCAGGAGATCCTGGCCACCCTGAATTGTCCACCAAGGCGGGATAGCCAACGATGAATATCCTTATCATCGGTGCATCCGGCGGTATCGGATCCGCTTTTGTACAGACGCTGGCGGCACGGGGGGCGGTTCAGCGTGTGGTGGCCACTTACCGCAGCACACAACCTGCATGGGAGGACGCCAAGGTAGATTGGGTTTCTCTGGATGTGACTGATGAGTCGGACGTGGCCCGACTGGCTCAGGATATGGGCGAGATCGACTGGCTGATCAATGCTGCGGGCCTGCTGCATGACGGAGCGCATGGCCCCGAAAAGCGCGTGGCCCAGGTGGACCCCGAGTTCGTGATGCAGAATTTCCGCGTCAACACCTTGCCCACGCTGCTGCTGGCCAAGCACATGACGCCGCTCATGCGCCATGATCGCCCGGCGCTCTTTGCCACGGTGTCCGCGCGCCTGGGCAGCATCGGCGAGAATGCCCTGGGAGGTTGGTACAGCTACCGGGCCTCCAAGGCGGCCTTGAACATGGTGATCAGGAACCTCTCCATCGAGTTGCGACGCACCCATCCACAGCTCGTGTTGGCGTCACTGCATCCGGGCACGACGGATACAGCTCTCTCCAAACCTTTCCAGCGCAACGTACCCGCCGACGCCCTGTTCACGCCCGCCTACAGCGCGAACTGCATGCTCCGGGTGCTGGATGGGTTGCGCCCCGAAGATAGCGGTGGCTTCTGGTCCTTCGATGGCGAGGCTCTGCCCTGGTGAGGGGCGTGCAGGGCCGCCTCAAACCCATGGTGATCCGGGATCCGGTCCATGGGGATATCGAGTTGAGCGCGCTCGAACAGGCTGTGCTGGACTTGCAGGATGTTCAGCGACTTAGAGGTATCAAGCAGCTGGGTACCGCCAACTACGTCTATCCGGGGGCTCTGCACACCCGTTTTGACCACTCCCTGGGGGCCTGCGCCCTGGCGCACCGGATGATCGATGGCTTACGCCGCGAGGGCACGCCGGTGCCTTCTGATCTGGAGGATCTGATCGGTGTGGGGGCCCTGCTGCACGACGTCACCCATATTCCGTTTGGGCACACCCTGGAAGATGAACGGCGCCTGTTTCCGCGTCACGACAAGGGTGATCGAATGGCGCGATTGCTGAAAGGGGCGCTTGGGGCCGAGCTGGAGCGGCTGGGAGTTCATGCGCAGGTGGCAGGGCTACTGGGCGAGAGCCCCAGCGATCTGCCCACCTGGGCCCGGGAGGTGATTGCCTCCACGCTGGATGCGGACCTACTGGATTACCTGCGCCGCGACAGCCTGTTCACCGGCCTGACACAGGACTTCGATGACCGGGTGTTTCGCTACTTCACGGTGGCCGATGATCACCTGGCCCTGCGCATGGCCCGCCATGGCATGGACCGACCTGACGCCCGCTCCGAGGTGGTGCAGTTGCTGCGGATGCGCTACTTCCTCACCGAACGCGTGTATTATCACCACACCAAGGTGGTGGCGGGAGCCATGATCTCCAAGGCGGTGGAACTGGCCCTGCAGGCCCGGTGGCTGAGCGAGCCTGAGTTGCTGCATCTCAACGACTGGACCCTGCTGGACCGGCTGGAACAGCCCGGCGCACCAGCGGGAGCGCGTCACCTGGCGCAACGCCTGGCAGGGCGGCGCCTGCTCAAGCGTGCCTATGTGTTGTCCGCCGACAGTCTGGAGCCGGCCGGACGCGCGGCACTGGTGGCGCATTATCATGACTCCGGCAGCCGACGCGCCGAGGCGGAGGCGGTGTTTGCCGCGGACCTTGGGGTATCGCCGGAGGAGGTGATCGTCTATTGCCCAGCCCTGACGGTGATGAAGGAGGCACGGGCCTGGGTGGAGACCGCCTCTGGTCTGCGTCGCCTCAATGACCCGGCCAGCGCCGCCTGCGCCGAGATCTCGGCCCTGGAGGCGCGTTACGCCAGCCTGTGGCGATTTTATGTGTTCACACCGGAGGCGGTGGCCGGCAGGGCGGCAGAGCTGGCTTCCGGGTATTTTGGCCATCCCGGTGAATACAGGCCGACCTTCAGGTGATCCTCCCTGACACCCATTGCTCGAAACGCCCGTAGACTTCCAGCGCGGGTTCAATGGTGGTGATCACGCGATCGATATCGATCGTATCGTACAGGTGAGTGAGGAGGTTGCGCATGGCACAGGCGTCCATCAGTGAGCTGGCCAGTTCTTCCGGTAGATCCAGACGATCACGAAGCACTGCAAAGACTTCCCGATAGCTGGATGCCAGCGAGTGTCCTTCCATGCGGAGCAACTGCAGGCCAATATCCGCTGAAGACTCGCAGAGGAGTTGGAGCAGGCGCTCCACGGCGTAGTGCTCCTTGCGTCGGCTCGGTACATCCAGGGCCGCATAATGATCCATATCCGTGAGGAATTGTCTCAACAGCTTGAGCTTTCGCTGGATGATTTCCTGGCGATCCGGGGTCATGATTTCAGCGGCTCCTCGGCGTGTTTCAGAAACTGAACCGAGTCGGCATAGAGGAAAAAGGCCCGGTCCTGCTCACGGTGGAACCGGCCGGGTTCATCCTCGTAGAGGCACTGCCCGTCACGGAATATGTGGAAACGGATCAATGGCCCCGTACCATCATGCACCACCAAAAGATCCACCGGTCCGGGCAGGATCTCTTCCAGTTGCCTGAACCAACGTGCCTGAGTCATGAAGTCCGGCACGTTTTTTGGCAATACGGCCAGATCGATATCCCGCCCCGCGCCCTCCCGGGCAGTGGAACCGTACAGAACCGCCAGATACCAACCATGGCGCCGCGCCAGGTCCTGGATGGCACGGGAGTGTTCAGGGGCTATCGTCACTGGGGCCATGGGTCTTGCGGATTTCTGCGTTGCGCCGTTCGATTTCGCGACGGAATTCCCGGCGCAAGGCGGCGTTTTCATACCGCCTGCGTTCGGTGGGGGTTTCGATTTCCAGCGGGCGCACCTTCATCGGGCGTCCATGCTCGTCCACCGCCACCATGGTGAAATAGGAGGTCATCACGTGGCGCTCGTTCTGGTGAATGATGTCCTCGGCGTTCACCCGGATGCCCACCTCCATGGAGCTGTTGCCCGTGTAGTTGACGGAGGCCAGAAAGGTGACCAGTTCACCCACCCGCAGGGGCTCGCGGAAAAACACCTGGTCCACCGAGAGGGTGACCACATAGTTGTGGGCGTAGCGGGCGGCGCAGGCGTAGGCCACCTGGTCCAGTAGCTTGAGGGTGGCCCCGCCGTGGACATGGCCGGTGAAATTGGTCATGTCCGGCGTCATGAGCACGCTCATGGTGAGGGTCTTGTTCTGTTTTTCCATTGAAGCGGCGAGGTCTCAGTCCTGATTGTGCGAAGAAAATACCCCGCTTTGGCCACTGCGATCAAAGGTTATGACGTCGAAGGGATCAAAACGGTCACCCATCTCCATGCCGGGAGAGCCCGCCGGCATGCCGGGCACCGCCAGTCCGGCCACGTCGGGTTGCTCCTCCAACAGGCGGCGCACGTCGCTGGCGGGCACATGGCCCTCGAGGAGATAGCCGTCGATGAAAGCCGTGTGGCAGGAGCCCATCCCCGGTTGCAGCCCGCCGTGGTATTTGATCCGGTTGAGCTCTTCCTGGCTCACGTCCACGGCCTCGACGCTGAATCCTTCCTGTTCCATATGAGTGACCCAGTCGTTACAGCAGCCGCAGTACGGAGTCTTGAAGACCTTGACGTCCTCGTCGGTGGCGATCAGTTGCCCCAGTGGCGAGGATTCACTCACACGATGATCGGAGGCCAGTGCGGTGACGGGCAGGAGGATGAGGGCCGTCAGCAGGCAGAGCAGTAACCGGAACCGGTGGGGCGAAAGGGTGAGCGGGGGGGCAAGGGGCATGATGGATTTCCTCTTGATCAGTCGCTGGGGTGGCCCATATTGACAATACTCAATATCAGGGGTTTCAAACGGCATGTGATCTGGGTCAACTGGCCATCGCCTGAGTGAGGCTTTCGGTCGGGCCCGAGACACCCGGTACCGGGTAGGCCCGGATGCCCAGTTGGCCAAGGGTGGCGCGGTCGGAAGCGAAGGGATTGCGGGGGTCTGTTCGGCCAATGCGCACCACCCGGGCACCGCTGCGCACGTGGCGCATCATGATCGGCAGCGTGGGGCTTTGGGGTATGCCATTGAGGTCATTGCAGTGGCCTGCCGGGATCAGTTCCGCCTCCCGGCGCGCATAATCCAGGACCGGGGCCGGTGTGCCCGGGTCATGAAGGATCACATCCGCGTGCTGCAGGAGTCGCAGGGCCTGGAGGGTCAGTTGCTCGGGCTCATCCCCGGGGCAGGGGATGAACGCCACTTCGCCCTCGGCCTTTTGTGCCTTGTGCCAGGTGTTGAGCAGACGGGAAAAGTCCTCATCCTGGGGCTGTTTCTCCATGCCCGGCTGCCACAGGCCACCTAGCAGCGCCTCCCAGAACCGTCGACGTTGACCCGGCTCCGGCAGGGTCTGGGCCACCCGATCGCGCCAGCCGCCCGCCAGCTGCGCCAACGCGCCCAGATTCCGTGGCAGCAGTACCTCCAGGCGGGCGCGCAGCCCCCGGGCCAGGACCGGTGCAGCACCTCCGGTGCCGATGGCCACGAGCAGCGGGCTGCGATCCACCACCGCCGGCATGATGAAGCTGCACAGCGTCGGTCTGTCGGCCACGTTCACCAGGACGCCGCGCTGCCGGGCCGCGTCGTAGACCGCCCGGTTCACGCCCTCATCGTCCGTGGCGGCAATGACCAGGGTCATGCCTTCCACGGCCTGGGGATGAAACCGGCCTGCCTGATGCTCGAACAGACCCTGATCCACGGCCTCGGCCAGGGAGGGTGCCAAGTGCGGGGTGAGCAGGTGTACGCGGGCCCCGGCCTGTAGCAGGCGCCGGGCCTTGCGGGCCGCCACCCGACCGCCGCCCACCACCAGGCAGGGGCGTTCGCGCAGATCCAGGAAGATGGGGAAATGATCCATGGCCTTATCCTGTTACGGGGGCAGGGTCCTGCCAGTGCGGGTAGGCACGGGGGCCCTGCAGATACCTTGCGGTCTGTGTGGCGAGATCGCCCGTCGACAACTCGAAGCTGTCGAAGCCGCAGCGTCGCATGGCGGCCAGCTGATCCACCTGGATATCGCCCACCGCCCGAAGCTCCCCTTTATAGCCGTCACGCCAACGCAGTTGTCGGGCCATGCTATAGGGGCGCCCATCACCGACCCTGGGGAAGTTCAGGGCCACCAGGTTCAGGCGGTCCAGCCAGGGGAGGAGGTCGGTGAGCGTATCCTCGGGTTGCAGGAGTACGCCATCCACGCCCTCGGGGACAGCCTCATTGCCCACCGTTTCTCTCCATTGATGCAGGTCGAGCAGGACGTCCTGCGGTCTGCCTTCGGCCTGGCGTCCTTCAGGCGTGGGCCGTCGCGGGTCGGGCACGATCTGCCCGTCGAGAGTGATCAGGGCCATAAAGGCGCTCCTTGAAAGGTTTGAGACCGATGCGCTGCACCGTATCCAGAAAGGGTTCGTCGGGCTGGCGTTGATCCAGGTAGAACCTGAGTAGCCTGTCCAGAGTTTCCACCACCTTGTCGGCGGGCACGGCGGGTCCAAGGACCTTGCCGAGCCGGGCCTGCTCGCCGGAGGATCCTCCCAACTGGATCTGGTACCAGGAGGCCCCGTGCTTTTCCACGCCCAGCAGGCCGATGTGGCCCACATGATGGTGGGCGCAGGCATTCATGCACCCGGAGATCTTCAGTTGCACCTCGCCCAGGTCATGCAGGTAGTCCAGATCGTCGAAGTGCCGCTGTATGTCCCGGGCCAGTGGAAGCGTTGCGGCGTTGGCCAGGTTGCAGTAATCCAGCCCCGGGCAGGCGATCATGTCCGTGAGGGTGCCGATATGGGCATGGGCCAATCCCAGGGCCTCCAGGGCCTGCCACAGGGCGGGCAGGTCGGCCATGGGGACATCGGGCAGCAGCAGATTCTGATCGTGGGTGCTGCGCAGCACGCCGAAACCATGGCGTTCGGCCAGGTCGGCCAGGGCGTCCATCTCCTGGTCGGACAGATCCCCGGGGGCTCGTCCGGGCCCCTTCAGCGGGATGAAGACCACCCGGTAGCCGGGTTGCCGGTGATCATGGGTGTTGAACCTGAGCCAGCGGTCATAGGCGGTTGCCTGTTCGGTGCTCGCGCCGGCCGGCAGGGCAGGGGGTCGGCATGGGCCACCCTCCCTGTAGGCGGGCGTGACAAACCGTTCGCTGACAAGGCGGTGGGCCTCCAGGGCGGATACCGGTTGTTCCCGGCGGATGTGTGCCCACTCCGATTCCACCTGCCCCTTGAAGGCCTGAAGGCCCAGGCTGTTTACCAGCACCTTGATACGCGCCTTGTAGAGGTTGTCCCGGCGCCCGTTCAGGTTGTACACGCGCAGGATGGCGGTGAGGTAGTCCAGCAGGTCGTCGGCCGGCAGGAAGTCGCGCAGGGTCCTGGCCAGATGGGGGTCGCGACCCAGACCGCCACCGACGCGGATGCGAAAGCCCAGTGTACCCGCGGGATCCCTCACCAATTGCAGACCCACGTCATGGATCCGGGTGGCGGCCCGGTCCTGGGGGCTGGCGGTGACCGCGATCTTGAATTTTCTCGGCAGATAGCTGAACTCCGGGTGCAGCGTGGCCCACTGACGCACGACCTCGCACCAGGCGAGTGGATCATCCACCTCCTCGGGCGTCAGCCCGGCCAGGGGGTCGCAGGTGACATTGCGGATGCAGTTGCCGCTGGTCTGGATGGCATGCAGGCCCACCTCGGCCAGGGATGCGAGCACCTCGGGGACCTGCTCCAGCGTGAGCCAGTTGAACTGGATGTTCTGACGGGTGGTGAAGTGCCCAAAACCCCGGTCGTGGTCACGCGCCACCCGGGCCAGGCCCCTTAGTTGCGTGCTGCTGAGAAGGCCGTAGGGGATGGCCACTCGCAGCATGGGGGCATGGCGCTGGAGGTACAGGCCGTTCATCAGCCGCAGTGGCCGATAGGCCTCATCGCTCAACTGCCCGGACAGGAAGCGGTGGGTCTGGTCGCGGAATTGTTCCACGCGCTCCCGGAGCAGGGCCTGATCCCATTCGCTGTACTGATACATGCTCATCCTCGGTTTCTGAAGGGGGGGCGCGGCTGAGGGCCACTGGGTGGTCAAGATAATGCGAAATATCAATATCGAAAAAGAATTTATGAGAATGAATCTAGATCAATCAGAGATAAGTGCTGCCAACCTCAAAAGAACTGGATGGAATCGATAAAAAACTATTCATTCTTTTTTGCGTAATCTCAATCTTGGTTAAGGTAGGGCCATGCTCAACACCCACATGCTCAACACCAAGAGGATCGGCCCCATGCACGCGCCCCATCGGATCTCAGGAGATCGCGACACCCTGGAGAGGGTTAACCGTGAATTGGAACCCATGGATGCAAGCGCCCGGGTGAATTGGGCCCTGGGCTGCTTCGGGAAGCGCATCGTACTCAGTTCGAGCTTCGGGGCTCAGGCAGCCGTCATGCTCCATCTGGTGACCCAGGCGCGACCTGGGATCCCCGTCATCCTGGTGGACACGGGCCATCTCTTCCCGGAGACCTACCGTTTTGTGGATGAACTGACGGAGCAGCTCGATCTGAACCTTCAGGTGTACCGCTCCCCCTTGTCATCCGCCTGGCAGGAGGCCCGGTTCGGGCGCCTGTGGGAACAGGGGCTGGAAGGGCTCAAGCACTACAACCGCATCAACAAGGTTGAACCCATGCAGCGGGCCCTGAATGAGCAGGGGGCGGATGCCTGGCTGGCTGGCCTGCGCCGTCAGCAGTCCGAGACCCGTGCGAGGCTTGAGGTGGTGGCCTGGCAGAACGGAAGGGCCAAGATACACCCCATCATCGACTGGGCTGACAGGGACGTGCATCAGTACCTCACCCGACACGGGTTGCCCTACCACCCGCTATGGCACCAGGGGTATCTCTCCATCGGTGATGTGCACAGCACCCGCTCGGTTCACGAGATCGAAAACCCCGAGCAGATGCGGTTTTTTGGCCTCAAGCGTGAGTGCGGTCTGCACGAGCCTGTGTGAGACCCTCGGTCATCCACAGAACCTGTGGATAACCTTGTGGGCAAAATGTCATGAACGTGTCACAGGCCGCGGCGGTCCGCGGCCTGTGAACAGATTGGTCAAAAAGTAGCCAGGATCTGTAACTTCTTGTTTCCTGGTTAAAAGAGGCGTTCCTGAAAGTCTTGATCTGTCAAGTCTTGACATGGCGTTTTCACACCACGATTTCGACGAAGGGTATTTCAGGTCTGGGGACATCTTCACACTGGCCGCCTGCGGTCAAGGCAGCTTTTCCCGTCCGCCAAGGCTACAATGAGGGTTTGTTAAACGCCTTTTTCCAAGAGTGTGGACGTGACAGATAAACCCAAGGTTATTGTCTCCAGCCAGGATTATGATCGCCTGGATACCCTGATGGCTTCCCTCCCGGCAGACAGTTTCCCGGGGCGTGCCGCCCTGCAGGCAGAACTGGACCGGGCCGAGGTGGTCGAGCCCCATGAGATGCCCGCTGATGTGGTGACCATGAACAGCACGGTGCGTTTCGTCATGGAGTCCACCGGCGAGTCTTTCGAGATGACCCTGGTTTATCCGCGCGATAGCACCGGGGAGCCTGACCGCATCTCTATCGTGGCGCCTGTGGGCAGTGCCCTCTTGGGCTTGTCGGTGGGAGAGAGCATCGAATGGCCCCGCCCCGGTGGCGGTATCATCCGCGTACGTATCGACAAGATCCTCTATCAGCCCGAGAGTGCGGGCGATCTGCATCGTTGAGGGAGGACGTCGGGCCGTGAGTGTATGTCATCCCGGGTGGGCGACCGCGAAGCGGCTATAACGGCCACACCAGCAACAGCAAGGGAATGCTGACGGTGATCACCAGTAGATCTACCGGGAGGCCCATGCGCCAGTAGTCTCCGAAACGAAAGCCCCCTGGCCCCAGAATCAGGGTGTTGTTCTGGTGGCCGATGGGCGTGAGGAAGGCGCAGGACGCGCCGATGGCCACGGCCATCAGGAAGGTGTCCGGGTTGACCCCCAGTTGCAAGGCGGCCCCCAGTCCGATCGGCGCCATGACCGCCGCCGTGGCAGCGTTGTTCATCAGATCGGTGAGGATCATGGTGGTGATCAGGATCACCGCCAGACCCAGAATGGCATGGCCCTGGGCCAGGTTTTCCAGGAGGATATGGGCAATCAGGTCCGCCGTGCCGGTGCTCTGCATGGCCCCGGCCACCGGGAGCAGGGAGGCCAGCAGGACGATCACCGGCCAGTCCACTGAGGCATACACGGATCGAGGTGGCACCGTGCGCAAGGCCATGGAGGCCAGCACCCCAGCGGCAAAGGTCACCGCCGCCGGCAACAGGCCCATCGCTGCCACGCCCACCGCCGCCAGCATGATGCCCGTGGCGGCGATGGCCTTGCGTTTGTCCGGGATGCGAAGTTCCCGCTTGGCCAGAGGTACGCAACCAAAATCCGCGGCGAATTCGGTGATGGTGTCGGATGGCCCCTGCATCAGCAGCAGGTCACCCGCCCGGATCTTCAGAGTACGCAAACGGGCCTTGGTGCGTGCGCCATCCCGGGAGACGGCCAACATATTCAGCCCATAACGGGACCGCAGCAGGATATCCTTGGCGGAGCGCCCCTCCAGCGATGACTCCGGCCTGACCACCAGTTCGACGAGGACGATGTCGTCGCTGCGTTCCGCCGATTTGTCGGATTCCGCCTCGTCTGTTTTGTCCTTGCTCTTGTCCGTGGCCGAGTTTTCAGCCGCGGCTTGTTTTGATGCCACAGTCTTATCCTTGCCCTGACTGGCATCCCTTTGCATCTCGCCATGAGCGTCGTCATCCTCCGACTCATCGTTTGAATCGGCCTCCTCCAGTGTCAGGCCCAGGGTGCCGAGCACACTGGATAACGCCTCGACTTCCGCCTCGATCACGAGGATATCCCCAGCCTTGACCAACCGGCCGCCGCTGGGGGCACTCATCTTCACCTCGTTACGGATCAGACCGATGATCTGGGCATCGGCCTCATCCAGCACGGATTCGATCTCGTGCAGGCGCATGTTGGCGGCCTTGCTGCCTTCAGGCACCCGCGCCTCCGTGGTGTAGGCGCCGGTGTCGAAGCCCGAGGCCCCTGGCTGCTCGCGACGTGGCACCAGTCGCCAGCCGATCAGCACGATGAACAGCACACCCACCAGCGCCAGCGGCAGGCCCACGCCGATGAAGTCGAACATGGCAAACCCTCCGCCATCCTCCTGGTCGGCGCGAAACCCCGATACGATCAGATTGGGCGGTGTTCCAATCAGCGTCATGGTGCCACCCAGGATGGACCCGAAGGCCAGCGGCATGAGCACCTTGCCGGGGGTGAGATCCAGACGGCCCGCCAGTTGCACCGCCACGGGCATGAGCAGTGCCAGGGCACCCACATTGTTCATGAACCCGGACAGGACTGCGGCCAGGGTGACCAGGGCAGCAATACTGAGTGTGGGGCCCGCCCGGGTGGGCAATACCGCGCGACTGAGCACATCCACTGCGCCAGAGAGTTGCAGCCCGCGGCTGAGTACCAGTACACAAGCCACGGTGATCACCGCCGGATGCCCAAACCCGGCAAAGGCCTCCGCCGGTACCACCAAGCCGAACAGCACGCAGGCCAGCAGGGCGCCCACCGCCACCATGTCATGCCGCCATCGTCCCCACAGGAACATGCTGATGGTGGCGAGCAGGATCGTGAGAATCAGGGTCTGTTCGTGGGTCACGGTTTTTTCGCCGCTGGTGGAGGGTGTGGTGTGTCGGTCTCGTCATGATGTCCGCTGGGGTGCCATCAAGTCGAGGGAGGGCACGAGAAAACGGGCGCGTTGATCCTGCCGTTGGCCTGGGCGCAGAATGGTCCGGCAGTGCCGAACGTGCCGCGCCCACCCAGGTCAGGAGTCTCCCCATGGCCGTCTTTCCAAATCCGCATCATGGCCCGATCGCCCGGGTGGATGACAGCACCCAGGAGGGGCTGCGAGTCCACCAGCATGCTGCCTGTGGCGTGGGCGTGCTGGCCCACCTGGATGGGCACGCCAGCCATGGGCTGATCGAGGATGGCTTCGAATGCCTGGAAAACCTGGATCACCGGGGCGCCCGGGGCGCGGAGGAGAACACCGGTGATGGTGCCGGCATGCTGCTGCAAAAGCCCCATGCCTTCCTCTCCACTCTGGTGCCGGGGCTGGGTGATCCTGATGATTATGGGGTGGCCCAGGTCTTCATGCCCCGGGACGAGGATCACCGGGCGGCCATCCGGACGCTGATTGCCCGGCGCTGCCAGGCTGAGGGCTTCGATCTCATCGGCTGGCGGCAGGTGCCCACGCAGAACGAGGGGCTGGGCCAGACCGCGCTGAACAGCGAGCCGCAGACCTGGCAGTTTTTCGTCCGGCCGAAACAGGCGTTGGAACCCAAGGCCCTGGATGTGCGGCTCTATGTCCTGCGGCGTGCCATCGAGAATGAGGTGCTATACCGCAACCTGGTGGGTGCCGGGCAGCAGACGTTCTACATCTGCTCCCTGTCGCGCACCACAGTGGTGTACAAGGGCTTGCTCACCTGCGGTCAGTTCCGATGTTATTTCCCTGATCTTTCCGATACGCGACTCTTCGCTGGCGCTGGTGCATGCCCGCTTTTCCACCAATACCCTGGGGGCCTGGGATCTGGCCCATCCCTATCGCTATCTGGTGCACAACGGGGAGATCAACACCCCCTTTGCCGGAGACGCGTCGGCCGGATAATCCCTGGCCCCAGTCACCCCAGGTTCATCAGCAGACCTACGCCTTGCAGGAGGGGGGAGAGGAGGCCTTCAGCCTCAACGTGTCCGCCTTTCTCGACCAGGATCAGGACGGCAGGGTGGACGCCCTGGAACTGGAACGTGTGGAGTGGGAACGAGATGATCAGGGGCGCCGTACCGACAAGATCGTGCTCGAGGCCGGTATTGTCATGCCCACCGAGCGGGTGCTGATCGCCATCGGCTTCGAGGGGCCACAGGCCGCACCAGTGAACGATGAGCGATTGACATTGACCCGGCGCCACACCCTGCAGACGGACGAACGCAAGATGACCCCGGTCCCCGGTGTCTTCGTGGCCGGCGATGCCAGCCGGGGCCAGTCCCTGGTGGTCTGGGCCATCGGGGAGGGGCGCGACGCGGCGCGCCAGATCGACCTGTGGCTGATGGGGACCTCACGCCTGCCCGCAAGCCTGCAGACCCCGTATCCACCCCTGCCGCCCAGGGGGCTTTAGGCCGAGGGAAAAGCCCCCGTCGCAAGGTGCCTTCAGCGGTGAGGGTTTCGGTTGCCTTGCAATTGCTTATGTAATTTTATAACGTCTCAAAACGTAACTATATATCGTTGCGAGCACCTGCGCTCGGGCTTGTGGCGACAACCTACTGCCTTTGATGAGGATCTACGCCATGAAACCCACCCGCTTCCACCGCCCAACGTTGGCTGGCCTGGCCGCAGTCACTTTCGCCGTCCCCGGCATGACCAGCGCGCAGTCACTGGCGGGGGTGGCGGATGGCGACTGGGGCCTTGACGCCTCGGTCACCCTGGAGGGTGTCTATTTCAATGAGTTGTCGCAGGGCAATGAGACGCCTGCAGGCTTTGGCCATGGACACGACCATGACCACGGCCATGAGCATGATGATCATGGACACGACCACGGTTTCGACGATGGCTTCAATCTGGGGCATTCCGAACTGGTGTTCGATGCCAGTCTGGGAGATTTGCTGGACGGCACCCTCATCCTTGGCTTTGACGATAGCGATGTGGAAGTGGAAGAGGTTTATCTGGCCACCCGGTCACTTCCGGCCGGGTTTCAGATCAAGGCAGGGAAATTCCTCTCGGACATCGGCTACATCAACAGCCGGCACCCACATGACTGGTCGTTCGTGAAGCGCCCTTTGGTGAACGAGTATCTCTTCGGCGACCATGGCCTCCAGGAAACGGGTGTACAGGCCACCTGGGTCGCCCCCCTCCAGACCTATACGCGCTTGGGTATTGAATTACTGCAGGGGGATGACGAGGAGGGCATTGCCGGATTTGATGAAGGCGTCCCTGTCAGTCGCGACAGCGGTCCTCGCATCGTCACGGTATTCGCGAAAATCGGTCCGGACCTGGGGCCTGATCACGCGGTTCAGTATGGTGTCTCCGGTGGTTATATCAGTCAGGTGGGTCTTATCGAGGGTCATGATAAACATGATCATGCCCTGGAGGGGGATGCCTGGTTTGCCGGCCTGGATGCGGCCTATCGCCATGATTCCGGCCAATCCTATGGTCATGGCGACTTCAAGCTCACCGGCGAGTACTTCTATACCCGCCGGAACCTCGACGAGTATGTGGAGCGTGGACATGACGACCCCACGCACTGGGAACGTCGCGGTGACTATTCCGAACGGCAGGATGGTCTGTATGTGGAGGGTGTGTACGGTTTCGCGCCCCGCTGGGAAGCGGGTCTGCGTACCGAGGCATTGGGCCTGACCAACAAGGTTGTCGGCTTCCATCCCATGAGGACGGACTCACTGGATACCTCCTATCGTCACAGTGCCCAGGTCACCTTCCGCCCGGTTGAGCCTGTCTTCCTGCGAGGCCAGTTGTCACAGAACGATTTTGTCGACGAGCACGGCCATCGGGACCGTGGCCTGGAGTTCATGGTGCAGGTGAACGTGGCCCTGGGAGCCCATGGCGCGCACCGGTTCTGATCAGAGTGGCAAGGGCTGCCGTGACGGAACGCCCGCCCAATGCCGCGCCCATGAGATCCATACAACCATCCCTGAGGGAGTTTTCATGTCACTTCATAAGGCGCGCAGCCGGATCGACCGCCTGCTGACCGCGATTGCGCTGGTCCTGCTCACCATGCTGGTGCTGTGGCCTGTGCAGGCGGCGGCTGGCCTGAATATCGTGGCCACCACCTCCAGCCTTGGTGTATTGGCACGAGAGATCGGCGGTGATGAGACGGAGGTACGCGTACTCGCACCACCGGATCGCGATGCCCATTACCTGGATGCCCGGCCCAGTTTCATGGCGGCGCTGCGACGTGCCGACATGCTGCTGGAGATGGGGGCCGGGCTGGAAGAGGGATGGTTGCCTGCGGCCCAGCGTGGTGCCGGCAACCCGGACATCAATTCAGGTCGCCCCGGCCACTTCCGCGCGGCGGACATGATCGAACTGCGCCGCTCGATCACCCTGGACGGGCCCAACCTCGGCCACATGCACGCGGAGGGCAACCCCCACTTTCAGGGGGATCCATTGCGCCTGGCGGATGTGGCCCTGGCACTGGCTGAACGCATGGGGCAGTTGCGCCCCGATCAGGCGGACGTCTTCCGGGAGCGGGCGCAAACGGTTGCCTCGCGACTGCGGGAACATGCCCACTTGCTGGCCGAGCAGGTGGAACCGCAGCAGCGCATCGTGCTTTATCATGAAGACCTCGACTATCTGCAGGAATGGTTGCCCGTCGAGGTGGTGGGTTACCTGGAGCCGGCCCCGGGCATCCCGCCGAGCGCGCGGCATCTTCAGACTCTGGTGGCCGATCTCAAGGGTACCGAAGGCACAGTACTTTATGCCATCTTCCAGCCTGAACGCGGCGCCCGCTTCCTGGAGCGTCATCTGGACTGGCCATCCCATGCGGTCCCGCTGGATCCCCCTGCCGATGGGGGTCTTGACGGCTATCTGGCACTCATGACGACCTGGGCCGAAACGCTGATCCAGCGCTAAACGGTGCTATAACCATCCGGCAGTCAAGCCGAAGTTCCTTTCACTGCCGGGTCCTGGAGCCTCTGGTTTCGGGACCCGTTTGTTTCATGCCCCTGCTCAAACCGGAGCCCTGATGCCTTTGGAGTCCCCCCAGCCCATTCTCACGGTGCATGCCGCCCGCTTGGGGTTCGACCGGCCCGTGCTGGGCCCTTTGTCCCTGACGGTGCCGTCGGGAGGGCGCTGGGCCCTGACGGGACCCAACGGTGCCGGGAAGTCGCTCCTGCTCAAGGGCCTGACAGGTCAGGCCCGCCTGCATGCCGGTCGCCTGCAACTCGCCCCCGGCACGCGGGTGAGTCTGCTGGCGCAGGATCATCCACGGCCCTATCCCTGGCCGATGTCGGGCCGGGACTGGTTTCGCGCCATGGGGACGGAGCCTCCCCGGCAGGCATCCGTACAGGCCCTGATAGGGCGACGTCTCGATCGTTTGAGCGGCGGTCAATGGCAGTTGTTGCGCCTGGCTGCGGCGCTGTCCAGCCACGCGGACTGCCCGGCGTCGAAACGGCTGGTCCTGCTGGATGAGCCCGCCAATCATCTGGATGCCGAAGTGCGTAATGACGCCATCGAACTGATCGCCGGGCTTGCCGATGAATCCACGTTGCTGATGACCAGCCACGATGGTGACTTACTGAAGATGGTGGGCGTTGAAGATCACCCGCTTCTGGGCTATGTCGATGCCCAGTGATTTGCTGTTGGCGCCCTTCGTGGCTGGCTTGTTGGTCACTTTCGCACTGGCCATGGCCGGGGTCGGACTCTTTTTGCGGGGTTCGGTCTGGCAGGCACTGGCGCTTGGTCAGTGGGCTGCTGTCGGTGGCGTGCTCGCCTCGGTCATGCACTGGCCGGTGTTGCCGGTCGCGCTGGGGTTGGGCGCCGGTTTGATGGCCCTGTTGAAACGCAGTCGCGACAAGGAGCGCCTGCCCCTGGCGGCTTTTCTTGCGGGACTTGCCGTGATCACGCTGCTGGCGGCGAACTTCGCTCAGGCCAGCCTGGCCGCCGCCGCCTGGGCCGAGGGCCAACTCTATTTTGCAGGGGCGATGGAACTGCAGGCCTCAGCGGCGCTGGGGGTGGCCAGTCTGTTGCTGGGGCCGGGGCTGTACCGCGTCTGGAGAAACGCCCAACTCCTGCCCGATGTCTCGGCCGCGCCGCCGCCTTCGGCCTGGCTGCGCTGGACGGAGACCGCATGGCTGGTGGCCACCATCGTGCTTGGCAGCATGGTGCTGGGCCTGCCGGCGGCCCTGGCGTCTTTGTTGCTTCCGGCCTGGGGCGCGGCGTATCTGGTGCGGGATCTGCGTGGCTTCGTCCTGTGGACGCAGGGGATGGCCATCACGGGTTTCCTGATGGCCTGGAGCGTAAGCCTGCCGCTGGATCAGCCCTTTGCCCCCATGCTGGTGCTGGTGAACACGGGGTTGCTCGTCGGGGCACGTCTTTTCGCCCTGAGTAGAGATTGACCCGTGGCGCTCAAGGCCACCACGAAAGCCCATCCGGTCATCGCGTGCCAGTGTTTCCACCCCCGGGGCCTTAACTCCGCCACCGCCAGGGAGACACCCAGGCTCACCAGCATGGCCACCTTGGCCACCCGGTTGATACGCATCCTCAGCGGTCGTGGCCCCCGGCGCCGGGGCAAGTTGCCACGCCGTTGAGGGGCGGCCTTGCCGCCAGTCGCGCGTGTGGCTTCGCCGGATGGTTCGGCGGCCTCCACGTAGTGCCAGGCACGCTCCAGGACGGCCTTCTCCATGTCCTCCTGGGCCGTGTGACCGGCATCGTATTGAACCACCAGGCTGCCCGCCCGGGGGTTGCCTCGCATCTCCCGAACTGCAGGATGATCCCGCAGATGGTCTTCCATGGCCGCGAGCGTTGCGGAGGTGAGGGGGGCAGGGCATGATTTGAGCCCTGTGCATTGGAACTACTTGGTCAAGATCAGCTTTCCTTTGCTGGTGAGTCGCAGGGTATAGATCTCCCCCATATGCTCGATGTGCAACTGACGTCTTCCTTGCAACAGGCGTCGACTGGACAGCAGATTCTCATGGCCGGGGTGCACCTCCACATCGACCGGCGCTTCCTGTGCATGGTCGATATTGGGCGTGGCCGGATACTTGGGTTTGTGCTCGTTCATGGGGTACTCTCGCGAACGTTTTGACAGCGTTTAGTGCCCGCCGGTACTCGCCGTCGCCAGTCAACCTCAGCATGGTGGCACAATTGTTTTTGATAATCATTCTTTTTGTCAAAATCAATCAGGTCAGGCTTGAGAAATTTTTATGCGCTTCCATGGACTTGAGCGTGGCGGATTGACCCAGAGCGTCGTGGTCAATCCACAGCCAACCGTGGATTGAGGAGACGAGAAGGTTTATGTGCCAAGGATGCCGCCCTGTGGGTCGTTGGGCTCTAATGTAGTTGAGCATTAGGATCATAATGCCTGCCGGGCCTCCATGGCCGCGGTAGCCAGCTCCGCCGCGAGATTATTGCCCCAGAAGACTCCTTCGAAGGTGAGGGTCAGGCGATTGGACGCCAGGGGCGAGAGCAGGCCCTGAGCGACCCGTTTGTCGCAGAGCGTGGCTACCGGCTCACGACAGGGTGCTGGTAGGCGGCCAATGTCCACCTGTCCGAACTGGATGCCGCCGATAAAGTGATACAAGTCCGAGTAGGGATGACGGGTGGCCAGCCCCTGGCGGTCGCCCGGGTTATCCACTGCCTGTGCGTAGGCCTCGGTTGCCAGGGGATTCATCAGCATCATGCCGCCCAGCCGACCACCGGCACCCGCCCCCAGGGGCAGCGTGTCGCCCCCCTGGTAGCGCAGATTCACATAGCGGTAGCGGTCCCGACCAGGGTGCGCCAGCTTGGTCAGTTCCAGCAGCTGAAAATCATGATCCTGGGCGTGTTCCATGATTTGCTGGAACAGGCCCCATTCTCGATGCAGGCTTTCCGCCGATTGTGATATCCACCCGGGATGCTGGTGGGCCAGCCGACTTTTGTCGCGCACCATGAGTGCATAATAGGAAAAACCGGACAGATCCAGTTCGGCTATCCTGTCAAGATCCGCCGCCAGATCGTCGGGTGTCTGCCCCGGGTAGTGATAGATCAGGTCCATGCCCAGGTTGTCCAGCCCCAGGGCCCGGTAACGGCGGATACGTTCGGCAATCCATTGTCCGTTGCCGCTGCGGCCCAGCAGGCTGCGCCCGGTTTCATCGAAGGTCTGCACGCCCAGGCTCACCCGATTCACCCCGGATCTCATGCAGGCCAGTAGTTTTTCCTCGGTGAGTTCCGTGACGCTGCTCTCCAGGGTGATTTCCACATCATGGGTGAGATGAAAGTGATGCTTCAGGCCTGCGAGGATGCGCTCAAGGGCCGAGGCACTGAGCGTACTGGGCGTGCCACCACCAAAATAGATGGCGCCGTAGCGTCCCCCGGCCACATAGGGGTAGCGGGCCAGGGCTTCCATGTCGCGCAGGAGGAGATCGGTATAGGCCTCGTCCGGGGCGCCCTTCATGCGCCGCATGTTGCAGAAATGGCAGATCTTGCGGCAGAAGGGGATGTGCACGTAAATGGCCCGCGGCGCCCCATTGTGCTCGCAACCCTCCAGATGTTCACCCAACGTGACAGCGCCGGCCGAGAGTCCGTGCAAAGGGGCCAGGGCGTCGTGGTGACTCCTGAGTCGTTTCTCGTAATGGACCGAGGGATGTCCGGTGTTTCGGTGGTCGTGGGGTGTGGCTTGGGGAGATCGCGTTGGGTGGGTCATCATGGCAAGGACTCCAGCTCGCAATGGGGGTTGGAGGCGCCATACCGCAACCGCACCCAGGGGCACTGGGTGTGTGTGTCCGTTTCCACCACGCAGTCGACACCCCAGACCCGGCGGATGGTGGCGGGCACAAGGACATCCCGCGGGGCACCACTGTCCGCGACGCGACCGCCCTCGAGGATCGTGATGCGATCGGCAAAGGCGGCGGCCAGATTCAGGTCGTGCAGCACCACCAGAATGGCGCGCCCCCTGGCGGCGTCGGTTCGCAGCAACTCCATGAGTCGCAGCTGATGACGGACGTCCAGCGCCGAGGTGGGTTCGTCCAGCAGCAGCACCCCCGGGCGCTGTGGCCCGGTTTCATACACCTGGGCCATGACCCGGGCCATTTGCACCCGCTGGCGTTCGCCGCCGGACAGGCTGCGATAATCCCGGCCGGAGAGATGCAGCACTCCGGCCCGTTTCAGGCATTCGTGCACAATGGGGGTATCCTGTTCCGGGGTGCGGTGGGGCAGGCGGCCCATTTTCGCCACCTCCCAGGCGGTCAGCGGGAAGGTGACCACCGCCTCCTGGGGCAGCACGGCGCGACAGCGGGCCAGGGCGTTGGGGCACCAGTCATCCAGGGGCCGTCCCGACCAGGTCACCTGGCCGTGGTTCTGCCTGGTTTCGCCCGCCAGCACCGACAGCAGGGTGCTCTTGCCGGCACCATTGGGGCCCACCAGGGCATGGACGGTGCCCGGTTCCAGATCCAGGTTGGCCCTGTCCACCAGGGTGCGGCCCTGGCGTTCCACCCACAGATCCCGGACCTGGATGCCGGTACAGAATGACTCTGAAGACGGCGTGGTCGGGACCTGGCCAGCCGTCAGGCGCCAGGATGCAGGCAGGGGCCATCGCCCATGAAGGATCGAGGCGATCATCCCAGCCTCCCTTGCTGACGCATCAACAACCACAAAAAGAAGGGTCCGCCCAGCAGCGCGGTCAAAAGCCCGATGGGCAATTCCGCCGGAGAAACGATCACCCGGGCCAGGGCATCGGCCAGCAGCAGCAACAGGGCGCCGCCCAGGGCCGAGGCGGGTAGCAGATAGCGGTGGTCCGGGCCAATGGTCAGGCGCAGCAGATGGGGAACCACCAGTCCCACGAAACCGATGATGCCGGCGATGGCCACTGAAGCGCCCACTGCCAGGGCGGCGGTGATCACCACCAGGGTCTTGATGCGATGCACCGGGAAACCCAGATGGGTGGCCACGGATTCGCCGAGCATGAGGCCATTGAGGGCGCGGGCAATGAAGGGCAGGGCGGCCAGGGCCAGCACCACGAAGCCAGCACTGACCGCCCACAAGGTCCACCCGGCATGGGCGAGGGAGCCCATGTTCCAGAAGGTCAGGGTGCGCAGTTGCTGATCATCGGCCATGTAGACCAGCATCCCGGTGGCGGCGCCGGCAATGGCATTGATGGCAATGCCGCCAAGCAGCAGGGTGGCCACCGAGGTATGCCCACCTCGACTCCCCAGGCGATAGACCAGCCAGGTGGTGGCCAGGCCACCGGCAAAGGCCGCCAGGGGCAGCGCCAGCACCCCCAGGGGCAAAACCAGGGGGGCCAGCACCGTGGTGCCCAGCACGATCACCGCCACGGCCCCCAGGGCCGCACCGGCCGACACGCCGATCAGGCCGGGGTCGGCCAGGGGGTTACGGAACAGCCCCTGCAGGGCCACGCCGCTCATGGCGAGCGCAGCGCCCACGGTGATGGCCACCAACACCCGTGGCAGCCGGAGATTGAAGATCACCTCGTGGAGGAAGGGATCGTCCAGTTGCCCGGTGAGGATGCGCAGTACATCCCAGGGCGTCATGGCCACGGCACCGGTGGTGAGTCCGAGCATGGCGGCGAGGATTACCGCCGGGATCAGCGCCAGTGTCACCAGGCGCGCACGGGCGGACCGGGAGCCTTCCGGCTTCACGGTCGGGCCGGGCCGCACCCATTGGGGAGCCACGGCACTCATGCGTGCCCGATGCCCACGGGGTGGCCGGCCAGGTCCCGGTTCAGGAAGCGACTGACATCCAGCACGGCCTCCCCCAGTCGGGGACCAAAGCCCAGCAGGAACAGGGTGTCGCCCACATACTGGGGCACCCGGGACAGCGAACCGCCAAAGTCTGCCGCCGCCTCTCCGGAGATGATCAGGGCATCCGGTCGCCGGGCCATGACACCTTCCCGGGACACGGGCCGATAACCGGAATAATCCTGGAATACGTTCTCGCCCCCACACAGGCGCGCCAGGGCATCCGCCTTGGTGTCGCGACCGGCGGCCACGGCATTGCCCTGGCCATGGGCCATGAGCAGGACCAGCCGGGGCGGACGTCCCAGATCGGCCTGGATCTTCCGGGCCTCGTCCAGATCCGCCTCCACGGAGCGGATGATTTCCATGGCGCGGGCCTCGGCACGCAGCCAGCACCCCAGGGTGACCACCCGAGTCTTGAAGCCATTGAGGCTGGTTTCCCCGGACACGGTGAGCAGCTTGACACCCGCCCCGGCCACACGCTTCAGAGTGGTGCTCGGGCCGGCGCTGCCGTCATGGATCAGGACATCAGGCCGCAAGGAGAGGATGCTCTCTGGGGTGAGCGTGTGCTGGTAGCCCACCCTGGGCAATGCATTGGCGGGCTCCGGGTAGGTGCTGGTGGTATCCGCGCCTAGAATCTGGTCGCCGGCCCCTAGGGCGAAGATAGTTTCGGTCAGTCCTCCGCCGATGGACACTAGACCTCCATCTACACGCATATCGTGTTCCGCGCATATATCGTGTTTTGCGTAGGCTGTTCCGGCCGTCAGCGGTCTAAATGCGATCCCCAGAGCACCACCTCCGAGCCAGCGCAATAGGTCACGACGATGCACGGCAAGGCTCCTGGCCAGCGAGGTGCCGGGCAGTTGCGTGATTCAGGGCAGTTGGGCAATGAATAAGAGTGATGACTGCCATGTGCGTTGTCTCCCGTTAAGGTACGTGACTCGTTCAGAATCGGTAACTGGCTTGGACTTTCACGTTGCGGCCGGGGTCATTGATGGCCGCGAGGTGAGGGCGATAGGTCTTGTCGGTGACATTGTCGACGCCGAAATCCAGTCGCAGGCGCTCGCCTGCAGCTTCTGGCTGCAGGGTCAGGAAGAGATCCGTGAGGGTGTAACCGTCAGTGGACTCGGTGCCATCGGGGACGCGATCTTGGGACCAAGAGCGGGTCAGACGTCCACCCAGGGTGAGCTGTCCATCCATGATATGGATGCCACCTTCCAGGCTTAGACTGTCCGCGGGGATGCCGGAGAGCGGTTCCCCGTCGGTGCGGTTATCTCCGCGTATCCGACTGGCGTTCATGGCCACGAAGTAGTCAGGGTGCAGATACTGGAATTCCAGTTCCTGGCCGCGCAAACGGGCGTCCTGAACGTTTTCGAAGTAGGTGCGCCCGCCGGGAATGGGAGGACCGAACGCGGGCATTTCCATTTCCACCCGCTGGTCAATGAAGTCCTCCACATCGTTCTGGTAGATGGATAGCCGGGCTCGCACCTGATCCTGTGCCTGCCAGATCCCCTGCCCGTGGTAGCTCAGTCCCAGTTCCTTGTTGCGAGCCTTCTCGGGCTTGAGGTCGGGGTTGGGCTCAAAGAAGTTGTTGCCAAAATGCACCCCGCCCACATAGAGGTTGGTCAGGGATGGCGCGCGGAAGGCCTCCGAATAGCCACCGAACAGATCCCAGCCCAGGGCCACCATGAAGGTGGCCGTCAACTGCCCTGACCATTCCGATTCGGTGATGGAGGGCTGATCGTCGGCATCCTTGTGGAAGCGATCGTAGCGCAGGCCCGGAGAGACCTCCCAACGCTCACCGATCAGGATGCGGTCTGTGATGAACACACCGGTGGTGTCCTGGCGGGCGTCGGGATACTGGGGCCGCCGGTCTCCATCACGCCGTCCCCGCTGACGGTCCCGGTAGTGTTCCAGTCCGACGAGCAACTCGTGATCCACCGCGCCGGTGCGCAGCCAGGTGGTATTGGTCATGTCCAGGCCCACGGTGCGCAGCCGGGTCTCGTCGTACCGCTCGGTGTCGACCCGTGTTTCCTCCAGTTCCACCTGGTTGCCGTAAACGGTGGCGTCCAGGTTCACCCAGTCGTTGTCCGGGGTGAACTGGTAGCGCAGGGTCTGGGTGCGGCTGTCGGTACGGCGATCCACGATGATGCCGGCCGAGCCACCGCCGGTACCCGAGGCCGTGGCATTGGAAGGGATCTCATGGTCATCACGGAATCCCTGCAGGCTCAGGGTGAGCCGATGGTACGGTGCGGGACGCAGCGTGCCCTTGATGAGCCCGGAAGTGATGTCATCGCCGGTGAAACGGATGGTGTCGCCATCGCCGTCCTCCAGGTCGGATTGATCCCGCTGGAGTATGCTGCCGAGCCAGGAGCCCCGCTCACCCTGTTCGGCCACGATGGCCGACAGCAGTTGCTGGCTGCCCTGATCCTGGTAACCCGCAGTGATGCGGCCGCCGAAGGCATCGTCTCCCAGGAAATTCTCCGGGTCGCGGGTGCGGAAGTTCACCACGCCGCCCAGGGCGCCCGAGCCGTACAGGCTGGAGGCTGGTCCGCGCAGCACCTCGGCCTGCTCCAGCAGAAACGGATCCAGGAACGCCCGGCCCTTGTGACTGGAAGCAAAATTCTGACGTGCGCCATCCACCCGGATGACCACCCGCTCGCCACCGAGACCGCGGATCACGGGTTGCAGAGCGGTGGTACGGGGGCCGCCGCTGGTGTCCACGCCCGGCATGCGATTCAGCACGTCCGCCAAGTCCGTTGCCTGATCCCGGTTCAGGGTGGCCCTGTCACGCACGGCGACGGGTGCCCCCAGTTGATCCAGAGCCGTCGGCACCCGGGTGGACTCCACCATGATGGTGGGCAGGGTGAGTGAGGCCACCTGTTCGTGATCAGGCCGGGTGTCGGCGTGTGCGGGCAATGCCAGCGTCAAGGAGGCGGCAATGACAGGAACGGTATAGCGGTGTTGCGGCATGAAAGCCCTCCAGGCGATGGGCGCGGGGTCGCGGGTTGCTTGTGGTACAAGCGGCCTGGCTGGCTACCTGACCCGGGAGGGTCGTTGGCGGGCTGGGCAAATCTTTAATGAATGATAATTATTATCATTAAGATGTCAAGGTGTCAGGGGCTCGGCG
>NZ_JAJNAN010000039.1:0-28589 GCF_022227565.1 Ectothiorhodospira sp. 9100 | reverse complement strand
ACCAGGCTCACTGGGCGGGACACGGCACCGCTCTCACGCATGATCTCTTGGGAAAACAGACGATATGCAGACGGCGATCCTCAACGACAGTCAGTGGAACGTACCCCGGCATCAGCTTCGGGCCGAACTGGCTCGGGATGAGGCCGACATCATGGCCTCACAGCGGCTACGCTATCAGGTGTTTGCTGAGGAGATGGGGGCCGAATTGAGTCAAACCTCGGTGATCTGCGGCCTGGATCAGGATCGCTACGACCGCTACTGCCATCATCTGTTGGTCCGGGATACTCAAACGGGGGCGGCTGTGGCCAGCACCCGAATCCTGCTGGATCAGCAGGCTCGTCTGGCCGGTGGCTTCTATTCCGAGAACGAGTTTCAGCTGGGCGATGTGGCATACCTGAAGGGCCGGGTCATGGAAGTTGGCCGCACCTGCGTCCACCCCGAATATCGCAACGGCGCCGCCATTGGCGTGCTCTGGTCGGGGCTGGCCCAGTTCATGTCCAGTCATCGCGTGGATCATCTCATTGGCTGCGCCAGTATCCCCATGCACGATGGCGGCCGCCAGGCCCGTGCCATCATGGAGCGGTTGCGAGAAAAGCATCTGGTTCCCGAAGCACTGCGAGTCGAGCCTCGACTGCCGCTTCCGCCCGGTACGGCCACCTGGCCAGGGCAAACCGTCATGCCCCCCCTGCTCAAGGCCTACCTGCGCCTGGGCGCTCGCATCGGCGGTGAACCCTGCTGGGATCCGGACTTCCGGGTGGCCGATGTCTTCATCCTGCTGAACCGTGAAGACCTCCCCGCACGCTATCAACGCCATTTCCTGCGCGCCGTCCCCGCTGCAGACGTCCGACCGATGGTTTAGCGGGGCCCTGGAGGTCCCTGGGAATCCCCCGTTTTCGCATCTCGCCTTGATCGTCATGGGGATGCCATCTGCCGTTGATCCTGCGGTCATGTGACGCGCGGATAATCAATGCAGGTTTCAAACGGGGCATTCAGTCATGGGTAGCATCCACTGCCGCAGCATCTTCCTCTCCGATGTCCATCTGGGTACGCGTCAATCCCGAGCCGATTACCTGCTGGACTTTCTTGAGTCCACCGAGTGTGAGTCCCTCTATCTGGTCGGAGACATCTTCGACCTGTGGAGCATGAAACGCAGTGTCTACTGGAGCGCCGATCACAGCGCCGTGATTCAGTGCATCCTGGACAAGGCCCAGGCGGGCACCCGGGTGATCTACATCCCGGGCAACCATGACGAGGCCCTGCGGGCCTTTGTGGGCACTGTTGTCCAGGGCGTGAGCGTGCAGCGTCAGGCAGAACATGTCACCGCCGATGGTCGTCGCTTCCTGGTCAGCCATGGGGACGAGTTCGACACCCTGGTGAAGCACAACCGATTGGCCAAGGCGTTGGGTGACGGGGCCTACCAGGTGCTGCTGCGCATCAATCAGGCCTATAACGCCTGGCGCATGCGCATGGGCCATCCCTACTGGTCATTGTCCGGACACGTCAAAACCCGCGTGGGCAAGGCTCGGGAGTATATCCGGCGATTCGAGGAGGCAGCGGCCGGACGGGCGTCGGAGCGGGCCTATGACGGCTATATCTGCGGCCACATCCACAAGGCGGGGATCCAGCGCATTGATGGGGTGCTGTACTGCAACGATGGCGACTGGGTGGAGCATTGCACGGCACTGACAGAGGATTTTCAGGGCAATATCCGGCTACTGCACTGGTCAAACCATAGCCGGGAGGAGGCGCTGCACCCGGCGCCCGCTCTCACCCTCACCCCAACCCCTCTCCCGCCTGCGGGAGAGGGGCAATAACGCCCTTCTCCTCACAGGGGAGAGAAGTCTCAGCTACTCCTCGTTCTTGCCCTTCACATCCTCTCCCCGCGCGATGCGCTCCATCTCATCCAGACTGATGTGCCTGACGTCCTTGCCCTTGACCAGGTAGATCACATACTCGCACATGTTGCGGGCATGGTCGCCGACGCGCTCCAGGGCGCGGATGGCCCAGACCACATCCAGGGCGCGGGAAATGGTGCGGGGGTCTTCCATCATGAAGGTGATGTGCTGACGCATCACCGCCTCGTAATCCCGGTCCACATTGATGTCTTCCCGTGCGGTGGCCACGGCGGTGTCCACATCCAGGCGGGCAAAGGCATCCACGGCGTTGTGCACCAGCTGCGTTACCTTGTCTCCCAGGGCCTTCACATCATTGTACTGGTTACGTGGTCGATCCTTTTCCGCCAGGTGCAATGCCATGCGAGCCACCTTTTCGGCCTGGTCGCCGATGCGCTCCAGGTCGGTGATGGTCTTGATGATGGCCAGGATGAACCTCAGGTCACTGGCCGCCGGCTGGTGCCGCGCCAGGATCTCCGAGCAATGCTCGTCGATCACCACCTCCAGGCTGTTCACCCGCACATCTTCCTGAATCACCTCATCGGCCAGGGCCGTGTCCGCCGTGGCCAGGGCCTTCACGGCGTTGGCCACCTGCTGCTCCACCAGGGCCCCCATGTTGAGCACGCGAAGACGCAGGGTCTCCAGCTCTTCGTTGTACTTTTCCAGGTAGTGACCACCCAGACTGCTCTGATCCATCGCCTTATGCCTCAATAGAATGCTGTGTCATGTGTTGACCCTACCGGGGTCATCAGCCGTAGCGACCGGTAATGTAATCTTCCGTCGCCTTCTTGCTCGGATTGGTGAACAGGGTCATGGTATCGCCGTATTCCACCATTTCCCTCAGGTACATATAGGCCGTGTAATCGGAGACGCGGGCGGCCTGCTGCATGTTGTGGGTGACGATCAAGATGGTGTAATCCTCCTTGAGCTCGTAGATCAACTCCTCGATCTTGGCCGTGGAGATCGGGTCCAGGGCCGAGGCCGGCTCGTCCAGCAGGATCACATCCGGCTCGATGGCGATGGCCCGGGCGATCACCAGACGCTGCTGCTGACCACCGGAGAGGCCGAAGGCATTCTGGTTGAGACGATCCTTGACCTCGTCCCAGAGGGCCGCCCCACGCAGGGAACGTTCCACCACCTCGTCGAGTACCTTGCGGCTGCGCACGCCCTGCAGGCGAAGACCATACGCCACGTTCTCATAGATCGTCTTGGGGAAGGGGTTGGGCTTCTGGAATACCATGCCCACCCGGCGGCGCAGCTCGGCCACATCCACCTTGCGATCATAGATGTCCTTGCCCTCCAGGCGAATGGCCCCCTCGATGCTGCAGGAGTCCACCAGATCATTCATGCGGTTGAAGCAGCGCAGCAGGGTGGACTTGCCGCAGCCGGAAGGGCCAATGAAGGCGGTCACCCGGTTGGCAGCCAGCCTCAGGGATATGTTCTTGAGGGCCTGCTCTTCCCCGTAAAAGAGGTTGAGATTTTCCACCTCCAGAGCAATACGCTCATCCGAGAGTCTGAGGCGCTTGGCGTTCGGGTTCTCGAACAGGCTCGAGGCAATGCCATGGCTCGAAGCCGGGGCATTGTTGTCAGTCTGGGTCATTGTGGCATCCATTGGAGTCACTCTTTATGTATCGGACCTGGGGCGGTGGATCAATCGGATTCGCTGCGGTACTTCTCCCGCAGCCGGTTGCGAATACTGATGGCCGTGAGGTTCAGCATCACGATGAGTATCACGAGAGTCATGGCCGTGGCATAGACCAGTGGCTGAGCCGCCTCCACGTTGGGGCTCTGGAAGCCCACGTCATAAATGTGGAAGCCCAGGTGCATGATCTTGCGTTCCAGGTGGATGAAGGGGAAGTGGCCATCGATGGGCAGGGTCGGGGCCAGCTTGACCACACCCACGAGCATCAGCGGTGCCACCTCGCCGGCCGCCCGGGCGATGGCCAGGATCAACCCCGTCATCATCGCCGGCGTAGCCAGGGGCACCACCACCTTCCACAGGGTTTCCGCCTTGGTGGCACCCAGCGCCAGGCTACCGTGACGGATGGTGCTGGGGATACGGGCCAGCCCCTCCTCCGTGGCCACAATCACCACCGGCAATGTCAGCAATGCCAGGGTGAGCGAGGCCCAGAGCAGCCCCGGGGTTCCAAAGGTGGGTGATGGCAGTGCCGCCGGGAAGAACTGCTGGTCCACGGCGCCCCCCACAAAGTAGACGAAAAAACCCAGACCAAAGACCCCAAACACGATGGAAGGCACGCCCGCCAGGTTATAGACGGAGATACGGATCACTCGCAGCAAGGGGCCCTGTCGAGCATATTCCCGCAGGTAGATGGCCGCCAGTACCCCGAATGGAGAGACGATGATGGACATGACGAACACCATGGTCACCGTGCCGAAAATGGCCGGCAGGATACCGCCCTCGGTGTTGGCCTCGCGGGGATAACCACTGAGAAAGTCCCAGAATTGCGCCACGTACAGCCCCACCTTGGAGACCACCGACATGTCGTTGGGCTGGACGGCCCGGATGATCTGGCCGACCGGAATCTCCACCTCCCGGCCATCCATCACCCGACCCACCAGCGTGTCGCGACGCACGTCCTGATAAAGCTGATCCAGGCGCTGCTGCAGCACCGCGTACTCATCGGCCAGTTCGGCTCGCCGGGCCTCGAGTTCCACCATGGCCTCTTCCATGGAGGCACGATCAATGCGCCCGGCACGACGATCCATGTCAAGACGACGCTCTTCCAGCCGCACACGCTCCATCCGGTGATTGACGGAGCCGATATCTCCGCGCTCAATCCCGCGGATCTCGTCGAAGAGTTCATTGGCTCGATCAACCCGCTGTTGCAGTTCCGGCCAGAGGTTCTCACCCTCGGCCACCGTACGTCCCTCCTCCTTCAGGCGCACCGGATAGCCGTAGAAATCACCCCATTCACGTCGCTCAAGGCGCATCGCTTCCTTCGGGTAACGCCATTCGTCCATGCCCGTTTCCGGATACCAGACGAAGTCGCGGCCCCAGACGTCCCGATTACCCTGCTTGATCAGGTGGCGCGTGACCAGGTCGATGTCACTGGGGATGTCCACCCCTGCCTCGCGCATCACCTGCGCAGGAAGCGTCTGTGACCGGGACAGTTCACCCAGCAGCTGGACCTGTTGGCCATCCGGCTGTGTCAATGTGGTCTCAACGATGGGCGCTGGCCAGAAGTGCGAGAAACCTCGCACCAGGATCAGCGATAGCAGGCCCACCACCATGATCATGCTGATGGCAATGGCACCCGCGTTAAGCCAGATCCAGGGGGAGCCGCTTTTAAACCATTTCTTAATTGTCATTGGTCAGGATTCCGGGCCTACAGGTTGCTGTAACGCTGGCGCAGACGCTGGCGCACGATCTCGGCGGCGGTATTGAGCACGAAGGTGAGCACCAGCAGCACCAGCGCCGAGAGGAACAGGATCCGGTAGTGGGTACCGCCCACCGCCGTCTCGGTGAGTTCCACGGCGATATTGGCCGACAGGGTGCGCATGCCCTCAAAGATATTGAAGTTGATGACCGGCGTGTTGCCCGTGGCCATGAGCACGATCATGGTCTCGCCCACCGCGCGGCCAAAGCCCATCATCACGGCGGCAAAGATGCCCGGACTGGCCGTGGGCAGGACCACCCCCACCACCGTTTGCCAGGCCGTGGCCCCCAAGGCCAGAGAGCCTTGTGTGAGATGCCTGGGGACCGTATAGACGGCATCCTCGGCAATGGAGAAGATGGTGGGAATCACGGCAAAGCCCATGGCGATACCCACCACCAGGGCATTGCGCTGGTCAAAGCTGATACCCACGTCCGTCAGCCACTGCCGGGTGCTGCCATCGAAGAACCAGATCTCGATCAGCGGGCTTACCTGGATGCACAGCCAGACCATGATGATGATGGCGGGCACCAGAATGAGCATCTCCAGGCCCGCCGGGAACCGCAGACGAATCGCTTCAGGCATACGGGACCAGACAAAACCCGTCACGAGCATGAGCAACGGCAACAGGATAAAGATGCTGAATACCGCCGGCAGATGGGCCTCGACGAAGGGGGCCAGCCACAGGCCGGCGAGAAAACCCAGGATGACCGTGGGCATCGCCTCCATGACCTCCACCGTGGGTTTCACAAAACCCCGCAGATGGCGCTGCATGAAGTAGGCGGTGTAGATGGCGCCCATGATGGCCAGGGGCGTGGCGAACAGCATGGCGTAGAAGGCGGCCTTGATGGTCCCCAGAGTCACGGGAATCAAACTGAACTTGGGCTCGAATTCGTCCGTGGCCCCGGAAGACTGCCAGGTATAGGTGGGTTCCTCGCGACCCTCGTACCACACCTTGCCCCAAAGCGCGCCCAGGGAAAACTCCGGGTGGGGGTTCTTGAGCGTCATGGGGGTGACACCCCCGTCCGGACCCAGCATCAGCATGGCTTGATTCACCGGCGACAGGCCGATGGCCTGGATGGGCCCATCCAGGATGTCTTCCTGCAGGAGGGTGCGATGGGATGTGGCATAGTGAATGCTGAGCCCACCCGCGGCATCGCCCACCACAAACCCCTTGCGGGCCAGTTCCGGGGCGATGGTGGCAATGGCCGCCGGCTGCGGCTCGAAGCTGCGCACCTCTTGCAAGTGCCGCTCGTTGTTATCGTCCCGGACCAGGAACCATTGAGTCAGGGAGCCGTCCGAGCCGCCAATGATGACGGACTGGGTGCCCACCAGGAATTCCATGGTGGTCACCTGATGGCCCTCGTCCACCACGCGCACGCTCTCCACCAGCCGTGGGTTGCGCGGCTGCGACACGTCGTAATAGTGGAGACGAGATTGGTTGTCGGCAACAAACACGGCCCGATGATCAGAATCCACCAGCACTCGCCGGGCGACGCCGGGGGGTGATGGCAACTCATACTCGCTGCGGCTGATCTCGCTGTCGCCGGTGAACAGGTTGGTGGAGGTACGATACAGGCTGAACACCAGCCGGTTGTTTGCGGTCAGGGCAGCCATGGCGAATCCGCGCGTACCCTCTTGAATGGCCACCTGGATGAGCGGTTCCCCTGATGAGTCCATCACCACCGGTTCTTTGCCCAGGGGGAAGGTGAGCTTGGGCTCAATGTAGCGTGTGTCATCCGGGTAGGTCAGATCATAGTCGTGCCGTGCCACCACGGCCGTACCGTCCGACAGCCCGTAGGCCACCAGGCGCTGACGCGATTCAGCCGCAGAGAAGCCGGTGATGCGGGCCGTCGGCGGAATGGGCAACTCCACGGACTTGCGTACCGTGCCATCCTGCGTCTCGAAAAAGGTGGCGACCCCATCATCCGAGAAACGCACGCCAAGCTCCTCGTAACGCTCCATGGCCAGGTGCAGCGTTTGCGCGTCGGGCTCGCCGGGGATCTGGTAGCTCTCATGGGGCGTGACATCCGCCGACATGAGCAAGGGGGCCACCTCATAAAAGAGGTAGACAAAGATCAGGCCAAGGGCAAAAACAACACCGAGGCCCCCGGCGCCCACGCCATAACGGGAGACGCCGTCCTTGAAATAGCGCCACTTTCTCAGCCGGGCACGCTGGGTGCCACTGGGCAGGAGGGCCTCGCCCCGAGGGCTCCCACCGTCCTTGCCAATGGCCGCATTGGTTGTGCTCATGGTGATCGTCGTCTTATCAAGGGAGAAAGGCTGGCGACCCCGACAGGGGCCCACCGTGTTGGCGCCAACGGTAACTCAGGAAAATGACATTTCCATGACGGCGCAATGAAGTCGACACAATGGAAAAACCAAGGCCCCGTCAGGGGCCCTGGTCAGATCGGCATGAAATGAGGATCCGGGGTCTACCCGATCATTCGATGCCCAGGTCGCCGCGCACGCGTTCCACCACACCGGAGGTCAGCGGCACGAAGCCATCACGGGCTGTCACTTCCTGGCCCTGCTTGGAGAGCACCATCTTCAGGAATTCGCGCTCCAGCGGGGGCAGACCGCGGTTGGGGTTGGCGTTGGTGTACACCAACAGGGAACGGGCCAGCGGGTAATTGCCATTCAGAGCGTTTTCAGCATTAGGCTCGTACAAAGTGCCATCCTCACGCCCCAGGGCAATGGCCTTGACACCGGCCGTCTGATAACCGATGCCGGAATAACCGATGCCATTGATGGACTCGGTCACACCTTGCACCACGGAAGCAGAACCAGGCTGCTCGTTCACATCGTTGCTGAAATCGCCACCGCACATGGCGTGCTGACGGAAGTATCCGTAGGTGCCGGATACGGAGTTACGGCCATACAGGGCGATGTCACGGTTTTCCCAGCCACCGGTCAGGCCCACCTGGCCCCAGCGGGTGATGTTCTCGTCATGCCCGCAACGGCGGGTCTCGGAGAAGATGGCATCCACCTGAGGAATGGTCAGACCATCGATCGGGTTGTCCTTGTTCACGAACACCGCCAGCAGGTCGATGGCCACGGGTACTTCCGTGGGCGGATAGCCGTGGCGTTCCTCGAAGGTCTGCTTTTCGGAGGAGCGCATGGGGCGGCTCATGGGGCCGAAGTTGGCGGTCCCCTCGGCCAGGGACGGCGGGGCAGTGCCGGAACCGGCGCCCTGGATCTGGATGTTCACGTTGGGGTAGAAGCGGCTGAATTCCTCGGCCCATAGGGTCATGAGGTTGTTCAGGGTGTCTGAACCGATGGAGGACAGATTGCCCGAAACGCCCGAGACACGCTCATAGTCAGGCAGGTCCGGATCAACCCGATCCGCCTGCGCGGGGCCAGCGATGAGCAGCGCGGCCGATACGCTAGCGGCAACAAAAGTTTTCTTAAGGTGCTTCATGAAATGCCTCTCTTGCGGGATGGATGGCAAGCCGACCCCCACCCGAGGCGAACCCGGGCGGATTCCGGTTTTGACGACCGAGAGTATGGAAAGCAGGGGTGTCAGCTTTGTGAAGCATAGATGACATTTTGATGACACTCATACTGGGTCAACTGACTGGACCGAGGCGCCCCTGGGCGGAGGTGACCCCTGTCACAGACATGTCACGCATCCGCGCTACCCTTCGCAGCTGTTCAAAAGCCTATACATCGGAAACCCAGTGTCCAGTTGTCAAACGCTCGACCACATCATCGCGGGCGGGGATCTTCATGCCTTGTTTCAGCCCATCGTCGACATGAGAGATGGGGCGGTGAGAGGCTATGAAGGCTTGATCAGGGGGCCTTCCGACAGCCCATGGCACGCCCCACAAAAACTCCTGGCGGAAGCCCGGAGACAAGGACGATTGTTTGAACTGGACGTGCTTTGTCGCGAGGTGATCCTGCAGCAGTTTGCCCAACTGGAGCTTCAGGGCAAGTTGTTTCTGAACGTGACCCCTGATGTCTTGCTGGATCGAAAGGCAATACACGGCCTCACCCTGCAGTTCCTCAAGGAGGCCGGGATTGCACCGGAGCGAGTGGTCATCGAACTCACCGAGCAGGAACCCATCGTCGATTATTCGATCATGCGCGAGGCCGTGCGGCATTACCGGGACATGGGTTTTTCCATTGCTCTGGACGACCTGGGAGCTGGCTACAGCAGCCTGCGCCACTGGTCTGAATTACAGCCGGAATACGTGAAGATCGACATGCATTTTGTGCAGAATGTTGACCGTGATGACGTCAAACGGCAATTTCTCCGCTCCATCAATGAGATAGCTCACGGACTGGGGACACGGATCATCGCTGAAGGAATCGAGACCGCCGAGGAATATGATGTCATTCGACATTTGGGCATCCCCTTGGGTCAGGGCTACCACATCGCACGGCCTGCAGCCCAACCCGCTCTGGCGCTGGAGTGGCATCGAAACAACCGTCCGGTAAAGGAACAGGCCTGGTTCCCGGCACGTCGCAGCCGGGCAGAGGAATTGATTCGGCCCAATCCCGTGGCCACTCCGAACCAGACGCTGGCAGAAACGGTGGAGCGTTTCCAGGCATCACCGGATCTGCATTGTCTACCTGTGGTGGACGGAGGAAAGCCGGTCGGTATCGTGCGACGCCATGAATTGCTCATGCTCTACTCCCAGCGGTTCACACGTGAACTGCACGATCGCAGCCCGCTGCGCTATTTCATGCGGGTGGATCCGCTCCTGGTACCGGCTGACCAACCGCTGGAAGAATTGAGCGAGGCGATCACCGCGCACTGGCAGGTAGACCAGGAGTTCGTGATCGTCGATGCCCAAACCGGGGATTATCTGGGAATGGGCTGGCTGGTCGAGCTGCTACGAAAACTGACCAAGTTGCAGCTTCATTATGCGCGCTACGCCAATCCACTGACTCAGTTGCCAGGTAACGTGCCCATCAACGAACACCTGGACCTGCTGCTGGGTGAAGAAAAGCCCTTTACGGTGGCCTATTGCGATGTAGACCACTTCAAGCCCTTCAATGATCACTACGGTTACGCCCGGGGTGATCGTGTGATCCGCGCACTCAGCGACCTGATGCGCCGGCTACCCAAGCGCCCGGGAGACTTTGTCGGACACGTGGGTGGCGATGACTTCATCATCGTCTTCACTGAAGAGGAGGACTGGCGCGCCCAGTGCGAGTGGTTACTGGATGCCTTTGCCGCGCAGGTGGGACATTTCTATGATGACGGCGACCGGGCGGCTGGGGGTGTTGCGTTGCCGGATCGACAGGGAAAGCCACACTTCTTCCCCTTGCTCAGCCTGTCCATCGGGGTGGTCCCCGTTCACCCGGTTACATTTGATTCTCACCTGGATATCGCCCAGCGGGCCAGCGAGGTGAAACGCTGTGCCAAGCAACAGGCGGGCAACGCTCTGTTTGTCGATCGTCGCCTTGCCAGCGATCAAGGTCTGCGGGTTGCGGATCCGATGCCCATCAGTCGTCTGGGGTAATCCAGTCGGGCACCTCCTCGATGCGATCCCTTCCCAGAGATTTGGCACGGTAGAGGGCATCATCGGCACAGACATACAGCGTGTCGAAACGGGTGCCGGGGACACTGGCGGCCGCACTCATGGAGGCGGTCACCCGCAGGCCCGGGTGCGGAGGCTCCCGTATCTCTCTGATAGCAGCGCAGATGCCGTTGGCCAGCCGCAGCGCCCCTGCCCAATCCCCGCACGCCAGGAGGATGGCGAATTCCTCGCCTCCCAGGCGACCGCATAGGGCCTGCTCCGGGCTCAACTCGCGCAGCACCCGGGCCACACTGACAATGATCTTGTCCCCCACAGGATGCCCGTAACGGTCGTTGACCTGCTTGAAGTGATCAATGTCCAGCAGCAGCAGGATGACCGGATCAGATTCCATCAGCGGGAGTGTCTCGCCAATGAAGGTTTCGCGATTCAGCAACCCCGTGAGCCCGTCGTGCCGGCTTCTGAAGGTGAGCTCTTCGGTGAGCTCCCGCAGCTTCTGATTGGCCTGATTGAGTTCCCGCTCGGTGCGATCCGCGTGGTTGATCAGCCGGCCCGTATCGCGAATCATGCGATCAAACCCCTGAATCAGTTCCGCCAGGGCCCGGTGAGCAATCTCGCCATCTCCCTGTTCAAGCGCCTCCCTGGCTCGGCTCAGGGCCGCTTTCTCCGAGGCAAAGAGATCGGGTGCAGCCATGTCAGAGGGCCTGCGTGGGCATGGCGCGGAAATCAATATCGGGAAAGTCCTCGGCCAGTTCCTGGCCGAACTCCAGGATGGTCTCGTCTTCCTCATCATGGATCCAGTTCAAGCGAACATGATTGCCACGAACAATGGAGTAGTTGAGCAAATCCACCAGGTTGAATAGCATCTTGGTACTGGAACTGTTGAAGTACTTGAGTTCGATGGTGACCTGTACCTCCGTCTCCTTGCAGGCATCGAGAAACTCCCGCGTGCGTTCCAGGATGTCATGATAAAAACTCACGGCACTCTCGGGATAGGACTCTCCACGCAGGCAAAGGTGGCAGGCGTCAAAATCGAAGTCCACTTCCGGGGTGTCTGGTGTGGCGGGGATGTAAAGGCGATTATCCATGGACGTGTTCTCCCGATTGAACTTCAAAGGTAGGCGCGCAACGTCAGCGTCATGTGCCCGGAGGGGTGTTCCCCGATCTCGTAGTCGATGGGCGCGACGCTGTCCCGGGCGATGGTCAGCAGCCCCAGACCAGCCCCCTTGCTGTTGGCCGGGGGCTCCTCGGCGCGCAACTGCTGCCGGTAGGAACGTTTGATTTCCTCGCGCGACATCTCCCGCAGGGCGGACAGTGTTTGTTGCAATTGATCCGCCCAGTCGCGGGTGACGGGATTCTTGCAGATGATCTGAAATTGCTCGCCGGAACGACAGATACACACCGACCCAGCGCGTATCTCCCCCACCGATACATCGTTCGCCTCCAGTGGATCGCTGGAGTAGTGAATGATGTTCTGCGCCATCTCGATAAAGATGGAGAAGAGCTTGCGCCGTGTGCTGCCGGGCGTTTCACTGGCTTCCAGGCGAAGCTTCACCGCATCGCCGATGGCGTGGATGATGTTCTGGGAAAAATCCCCCACGAAGTAGAAGATCAGGTCGCCATTTTGCCGCGCGCACTCCTGGGGCTTGTTGGTGCAGATGCACAGTGCTTGATTCATGGAGGAAACCTCAAAGGGAATGGGGGCCATCGGGCAACGCCAGGGCAATCAGGGTGATATCGTCACGGGGGGACTCTTCGCCACGATAGTCATCCAGTGCCTTTTCAAGAGCCCTGCCCTGCTCGGGCAACGTCAGATGGTGTGTCTCCAACAGGCATTGCCGCAGCCGCTTCTTGCCGAAGGCGATACGCTTGTCGCCGCCAATCTGGTCGATCACGCCATCACTGACCAGGTACAGCCTTTCCCCGGGATGGCATTCCAGCGTCTGGTTCCCCCATGCCTGATCCCAGTGTGTGCCCGTGTACCCTACGCCCGCCCTGTCACCCTTGATCTGTTCGCATGACGGCTCGGCACCCTGCGTCACCCGAAACAGAGGCATGTGGGCACCTGCATAGCAGGCCTGGTGACTGGAGGCATAAAACCGCAGTATCGCCCCATCGAGACCATCGTCAGAATCCTCCAGCCGACGGGTACTGCAATCACAATCCCCCTGCTGATTCAGGCTTTGCTTGATGCGACGATTCATGGCCTGGAGCAGCGCAGCGGGGTCATCCGTACCCTGTTCGGCAAGTGCGCGCTCCAGGGCGGCCACAGCGATCAGGGTCATGAAGGCACCGGGTACACCGTGGCCCGTGCAGTCAAACACCCCCAGCAGGAACCCGTCTGACAGGGGTAGGAAATGATAGAAGTCGCCGCCCACCACATCCCGGGGACGCCAGCACAACCAATGCCGCTCCGGCAGGGCATCCTTCAGGGCCTGACAGGAGGGCTTGAGCAGGGAGGCCTGCAGAATGCTGGCATAATCGATGCTTTCCCTCAGTTGCCGATGCTGTCGTTCCTGAAGCTCGGTCATGGCCTGCATCAGGTCCAGCATCTGACCTACACCGACATATTCCCCATCTTCCACCAGGATAAAACCATCGGCGAACACCTTTTCGCCAGCCTGGATGGCCAGCGCGGTGAGTTGGTGAATGGCCAGTCCGGCATCCGCCACAAGGGGACTCTTGTCCATGAAGGCGATACAACTCTGCCGACTGTACAACTCCGGATAGAACGGCTTGGCCATCATGTTGTGAAACAGGCTGCGGTTGATCAGCCCCATGGGACGCCGCCCGAAGGTGACGGGCAGGTTTTGCAGGGAGCGATCGGCGGCAAAACGCGCGGCGATATCTTCGTTCGTGTGATCCGGATGGGCCGGCTCCACATGCACGAGCAGATCCCGGGCAACCCGGCGATCCATGGCGTTACCACGACGGACGGCCGGTTCGACGGGCCGCGAGAGAAGCGTGCTGGTCATGACGTCTCTTGGGTGGGGCCTGCACGGCCCCACGGATGGTTCATTGGGGAATCAGAGACGTTATGTTAGAGGTGAAGTGTGACAGGGGTTTGATTCCGCCGGACCGAAAAGACCGTTCATTCCCCTCTTTGCCAACGCGCATCGGATGGTGACCACGAAGGTCGGCCACGGAGAATGTTCAAGGCACCATGGTTGACTCGGCGTTCCCTCCCTTCCTGTTGGCGTTTTGCACCAGGTCACGCAGCGATTGGCTGCCAAGGGCGCCCTTCATGGCCTGCTCCATCTCCTTGCACACCCGGTCCACCTGATCGTCCAGGTCGGATTCCTGCTCGCCGGGGAGGGAATTGCCGTAACCCCGAACCGCATCCAGGATATCCTTCAGGGCGATCTGCCCCAGGTCTCTTCCCGGCAGATAGCGGCTGGGATACCTGGATGTGGACACCACCAATCCGCTCTTCTCCAGGGCCTGCAGCACCCTTTCCAGAGCCTCCTCGGGCAGACCGACGCAACGGGCCAGATCCTGTCGGGAGACAGGCTCTCCGCCCTCATAGAAACGCGTCCCCAGGATCTGCATCAGGCGCAGTGCCAGGCGCTCCTGCAGGTTGCCCGAAAGGCTGGCCTTGGCACCGTCGGTGATCAGTAGATAAGTGGGATTCTGCAGATAGAAGGACACCTGCGAGCCCACCAGCAGGATCAGCCAATTCAGGTATAGCCAGAACAACAGCATGATCATGATGGCAAAGCTGGAATAGATGGCGTCGTAACGGGTGGAGCCGGCCATCATGGAGGCAAACCCCCAGCCCAGGCTCTGCCACAGGATTGCCGCCACCAGTGCACCCATCAGGGCGGGCACCGGTCGCACCCGCGTGTTGGGCACGAAGACATAGATGAAGGTGAAGGCCAGGGTGACCAGAAAATACGGCACCAGCTTTGACAGAAGCTCCAGCGATCCGCCCACGATGCCGTATTCCATGGCCCGCTGCACGATGTCCGTGGTCATCACCGTGCCGGTGATCCCCAGCGCCGAAAACACCAGCACCGGCCCCACCAGGATCACGCTCAGATAGCTGGAGAACTTCTGCACGAAGTTGCGCGGCGTATCCACGTGCCAGATGTAGTTGAAGGCCGCCTCCACCTTCTGGATCAACCCCACCACCGTGAAGAACAAGAACACCAGGCCGACAAAACCCAGTACCCCCACCCGCATGTTCTCCACGAACTCCACCACGTTGACGACGACCTCCTCGCCCTGCGCCCCCAAGGGCTCCAGCAAGGTGAGCAGGAACGGCTCCACAGCGTTATGGGCACCAAAGGCCTTGAGCACCGAAAAGGACAGGGCCAGCAACGGCACCATGGACAACAAGCTGGTATACACCAGGCTCATGGCGTGCAGGTTCAGCTGACCGCCGGAGACCTCCTTGCCGATCCCCATCAACGCCCGCACGGCGCCCACCGACCAAGCCTGGGAGCGGGACATCTGTCGGATATCCCCCTGTTCCACCATGCGTCTGATCTGCAGAGACTGTTCCTTGATCTTCATGGGTCGGTATCTTTTGGGTGAGTGATCCTGTCAGGATACAAGCCAAGGCACGATGGGACCATCACGGCAGGCCCCCTAGCCACCCATCATAAGCTGCCTCTAAAATACCCGCCCTCACAACCCCCAGGAGGATCCTGCCATGACCATCCAGATCGGTGATCAAATGCCCGAGGTCACGCTGCGGATCATGACCCCTTCGGGGGATCACCCCGTGACCACATCCGAGCTGTTCACCGGCTTCAAGGTGGCCCTGTTCGCCGTTCCCGGCGCCTTCACCCCTGCCTGCTCGGGCATCCACCTGCCCGGCTTCATTGCCCGCCACGAGCAACTCATGGCCGCCGGCATCGAGCGGGTGATGTGCGTGGCCGTGAATGACGTCTTCGTCATGAATGCCTGGGGGGAGATCCACGAGGTGGGTGGCCGCATCCTCATGGTGGCCGACGGCAATGCCGACTTCACACGCGCCGTCGGTCTGGATGTGGACGCCAGCGGCAGCGGCATGGGCATTCGCTCCCGACGCTACGCCATGATCGTGGACAATGGCGAGTTGCAGTGGCTCGGCGTGGACAAGCCCCGGCAGGTGGTGGAAAGCTCGGCCGATGCGGTACTCAAGGCATTGGGGGCGAACGGAGCCTCCTGAGGGCTAACCCGGGGGCGGCGCCCTCACCCCAACCCCTCTCCCCAAGGGGAGAGGGGCTCAACCGCCTACGTCCAGCCCCTCCCTGGAAACGACGGCTATTTTTGCTGCCAGCGGCCGCGGTCATCCTGGTACCAGTAGCCGGAGGGAGCCTCCTCCACCCAGACCCGGGCGAAGGTCTTGCGGATATCCGATTCCCATTCCGGCCGGTCGTTGGCCCGAGCGATCTCGCGATACAGGGCGTCGCGGTCGGCGTTCTCCTCGGCGACCAGGCGCTGCACGGAGGAACGATCCCGCAGGGGCACGGCATTCAGGTCGCGCACCGCCACCCGGCCATCACTGGTGAAACCCACCGCCCCGGACTGGAAATAGGGCCGCAGGGCCGAGGCACGCTGGCGCATGGAGGCCCGCAGGGAATCGATGGCCGAGGAGCGGATGTTGATGTCCGGCTGCTGCGCCTGGGCCGGAGAGATCAACCCGTTGACCAGCGCCACCATGACCCGCCCCCCCATCTCCCGCAGGGCTCCCTGATCCGGCGCCCTGGATTCCCCGGAGTCTTCCCGGGCTGGAGGTGACTGCTCCTCCGCCTCGCCCAGCACGTCGCGCACGATGATGCGGGCCGCATCCTCCGCCGCCGCCGCCGGAAAGTAGATGTTGATGGTCACGCAGGCGGATAACAGGAAGGCCAGACCGAACCACGCCAGAGGGGGCGCATATCGGGCAATCGGGGTCATGGTTGATCTCCAGTACAATGAGGGTTCCTGGTGGATAGTCTCGGCCACCCCGACGCCGGCATCAAGGGGAAGACGGTGTGTTCACATGCCTGAGGATCAGGCCCATGTGATAGTCCCCTGGCGGCAAGGGAATGGAGACCCGATGACCGGCCCCAGGTGCCTGTTCAACGGGCAGGCCCTCGCGACCCGTGATGGCATCGAGCACCACCTCGCGGCTCCCCGCGGGGGTCATGATCTCCAGGCGATCACCCACCGAAAAGCGGTTCTTCACGTCCACGCGGGCCAATCCCGAGGCCGGGTCATAGGCCTCGATTTCTCCCACGAACAGCCGCCGGTCGGACTCGGAGTGTCCGCGTGCATAGTTCTGGGCGGTGCGCTCCCGGGGCCGGGTGAGAAAGCCATCCGTGTAGCCCCGGTTGGCCAGCCCTTCCAGGGCATCCAGCAGGGCAGGATCGAATGTCCGACCGGTGGTGGCATCGTCGATGGCCCGGCGATACACCTGGGCCGTGCGCGCGGCATAGAAATGAGACTTGGTGCGACCCTCGATCTTCAGGGCATCCACGCCGATCGCCACCAGGTGCTGCACATGCTCCACTGCCCGCAGATCCATGGAGTTGAGGATATAGGTGCCATGCTCATCCTCCTCCACCGGCATGAGCTGCCCGGGGCGCTCACCTTCCTCCAGCAGGAAAGGCTCACCCGCCAGGGGATGGCGACCGGCCGAAGAGGCATCGTCCCGAGGGATCAGATCGCCACCAGCGTCTTCGTCGGCCGCGTACAGGCGATACCGCCAGCGACAGGCGTTGGTGCAGGCACCCTGGTTGGCGTCGCGATGATTGAAATAGCCGGACAGCAGACAACGTCCGGAATAGGCGATGCACATGGCCCCGTGCACCATCACCTCCAGTTCCATATCGGGGCAGGCCTGACGGATGGACTCGATCTCCCCCAGGGACAACTCCCGGGAGAGGATGACCCGGCCAAGCCCCAGACCCTGCCAGAAGCGCACGCTGGCGGCATTCACGGTATTGGCCTGCACGGAGAGATGCACGGGGATGTCGGGCCAGCGCTCGCGCACCTGCATGATCAGCCCGGGATCGGACATGATCAGCGCATCGGGCCCCAGTTCCACCACAGGCGCCATGTCCCGGGCAAAGGTGGCCAGCTTGGCCTGATGGGCGCTGATATTGGCGGCGAGGAAGAAGCGCCGTCCGGCCGCATGGGTCAGACGGATGCCTTCGGCCAAGGATTCCAGGGAGGCGAAGTCATTATTGCGCACCCGCAGGGAATAGCGGGGCATCCCGGCGTAGACGGCGTCGGCGCCGTAGGCCAGGGCGTAGCGCAGATTCTTGAGGGTGCCGGCGGGGGCGAGCAGTTCGGGGGCGTTCATGGCGGGACGATAGCACAGGACCGGGCCATCAAGGGCCTTCATCCCCCATACTCACCTCCCCTGAAGCCACCGCTGCCTGCAGGCGCAGGATGAGGTCTCGCCAGGCCACCTGGCGCGTGTGACCGATCACCTCCACGCGCGGCAGGCCAGCACCCTGGATGATGTAATACCCGTCACCATCCGGTGCGGGCGCCACGCCATCCATCAGGCACACCTCCCCACGCAATTGGCACGACAGCCCCAACTGCCGGTAGCCAAAGGAATCGAAGAAACGCAGGAATCCTGTGCCCAGCATGCCACCGACACCGCCGCCGAGGCTCACAAGGTTGTCCAGGGCCCGCTGACTGATGCGGCGCCGAAAGCGCTGATCCAGAGGCGTGTAGAGGGCTGCATCGAAGCGCACCGGTTCCCAGTTGACCAGGATCATGTCCCGTACATGGCCCTTGAGGCGCCCCTCGATCAGGCCAAACTCGAAGGTGTTGGTGATGGAGGCCAGATCCAGAGTGTCCATCTCGATATCTGCCCAGAGCACGGGTGCCACACCGAAGGGATCCCGCAGGCGCAGGTTGCCGACGCGGATCATGCCATCGAAGGCCTGGATCACCAGGCGCCCCCCCAGGGTGAGTTCGCCGTCCTGATAGCGCACCCGGGGGATGCTGCCCGCCAGGGTCCCGGTGAACAGGGGGCGCCCGAGGGTGGCCGCCAGACGCTCCATGGAGATGGGCATGACACTCGCCTCAAAGGTCATCAAAGGATCTTCGCTGCGTAGCCCCCGGGCCTCCAGGCCATGAACCCGCAACTCCCCATCGAGTATCGGAATGCGCGCCTCCTGGATCAGCCGGATGCCGTCCCGCTCCAGTTGCAGTGGCATGCGCGTCATGCCCACGGGAATACGATACAGGTGGCCGCCTTCCAGGGAGACGTGACTCACCGGCGCCGTTCCATCAGACTTCCAGATCAATCGTCCATCCAGACCATAGAGCCCCAGGCGACCCATGCGATCGTCCGCATCCACCTGCGCCAACGTGAGGGCCACTTGCCGCAAGGTGCCCTCACGGATTTTCAGGCGTGCGGAGATCAGGCCACCGGTGTCCAGGTCATCCAGGGCCGTGCCGTACGCAAAGGGCTTCACAAAGGTCTCGTACACCGCCGGCAGCCTGGCCCGGTCCACGTTCAGGGTGGCTTGCAAGCTATGGGACGGATCGGCCACATCCAGACCCGCCTCCCCCGCCAGGCGCAGATCATCCCCCCAGGAGAGGGTCAGATCCTTTGCGGACAGCCTGCCCTCCCGCCAGTTCAGCCGGGTGCTGAACTGCATCGGCCATGCGGCATCGGCCTCCACGAAGACCGGATCCACATACACGGCACCCGTCTCCCAGTCCAGCACCAGATCCCCCTGCCAGGCCGCCCCCGTCCGTTGTGCATCCCACTGCAGGGCCATGCCGAGCCCTTCCCCTGCCAGGGTGCCCACCGCGCTGGCAAAGGCGCCCTCATCCCACACGGCGCGGCCTTGGGTAAAATGGATGCCATCCATCCCACCCCGGGCCCGGAAGTCCAAATCCAGCTGACCTGCCATCTGGAAGCCATCAGGCAGGCGATCCTCCAGGGGCTGCCCGATCCTTTCCGCCAGGCCCTGGATCTCCCGCCAGTCCAGGGCCCGCCCACGGGCCTTTAACGCCCAGGCACCCGCATCATGGTTGATGGAGAGGCCCACTTGCCCATCCGCCAGGGGGAGTCCTTCCAGTTCCAGGTCAAGACGCCCCTCAAAACCCAGATCCAGCCGCCCCGGTACCTGGCGCAATTCAAGCCAGGGATGCCGCCCGGACACCCGGAGGGAGGGACACCTCAAACGGGTGTTCTGCAGATGTCCGCCGGGGCAGGCCACCTCCAGGTCCTGGATCACCCCCACCGGATGGGGCAGACGCAGGCGCGCCACCTGAAGATGGAGGGTGTCCGCCTCCTCGGCCAGCCCCAGACGCAGCGTCACCCCCGTCATGGACCAGCCCTCCCCTCGCAGATCACCGATGTCCAGTTGCCAATCAGTCTGCCCCCAGGCCGGCGTTCCCAGCAGCAGGGTCATCAGCAACAGTGCGGGAAGAATGAAACGGTGCAAGGTGGGCGGAATCCATGCAGGAAAGGGTCATCGGGGCCATCCGGCTGGGTAAATCGAGTCCGAAAGGCCCCTGGATGCTTGACATTATGCACAAGGCCGAGGGGGCGCGTAAAAAATGCACCAGGAGGTCTCTCAACTTTTCATGGTTAAATCGTTTTAAAAATAATCAATAAAAAACAAATAGTTAACAAATTGATTACAAATTGACCAGTTTAAACACAACCCCCCACGCCATGCGGCCTGGCCAACGTTTCGGACAGATACTCCACAGAGTTATCCACAGCTTTTGTGGATAATGGAAAATTTGCCGCGAACTTGCGATATTGCCCCTGTGAGACGCAATCGCCCCCCCTACCGTCGCTGGTCATTCCGGCGCCTGATGGCCCGCCTTCTGGTTGGCATCGCACTCGTGCTGCTGGTCTCCACGACCGTTGTGATCGGCGGGCTGCGCTGGATGGATCCGCCCACCACCGCCTTCATCTTGCGGCATGAGAATTCCAGCGCAACCTCCGGGTACAAGGTGCCGGTGCGCCATGAGTGGGTGTCCCGGGATCACATCGCCCCCGAGGCAGCTTATGCGGTGATCGCCGCCGAGGATCAAAACTTCATGAATCATCGTGGGTTTGATTTCGGTTCCATCCGCGCAGCCATCCGGGAGTATCGCGCAGGGGGGCGACTCAGGGGCGCCAGCACCATTAGCCAACAGGCAGCCAAGAACGTGTTCCTGTGGCCAGAACGCAGCGTACTGCGCAAGGGCGTGGAGGCCTATCTCACGGTATTCATCGAGTGGCTCTGGCCCAAGCAGCGCATCCTGGAGGTGTATCTCAACGCCGCCCAGTTCGGACCGAATATCTACGGGGTGGAAGCTGCCAGCCAGGCCTACTTCGACAAAGCGGCCAGTGCCCTCACCCAGTCGGAGGCGGCCCGCCTGGCGGCGGTGCTGCCGGGCCCTGTCCGCCTACGGGCCAACCGGCCATCGTCCTATGTGCTGGAACGTCAGGCCTGGATCGAGCGCCAGGTACCGCAGTTGAAGAAGGCGGGGTATCTGGACGGCGTGTGGGGCCCGCCCGAGAGGATCATGACCGGCATGCTGCCGGAGAATCGCTTGATACCCGTTTCCGATGATAGGGTGATTCAAGACCGGATCCAGCCACGACTCTTCTCGATCCAGGAGGGAATGATGACGACACTGATCAACCTGCATGCACCCGATGAGACGGCGCGCTGGCACGTCATCAATGACGGCATCATGGGGGGGCTGTCACGCAGCCGTTTTGACATCAGCGAGGACGGGGTAGCGGTCTTCACCGGTGAGATTTCCCTGGCCAACAGCGGCGGCTTTGCCTCCGTACGCCGTGCGCCCGAGGCCCTTGGAATGGGCCAGGCCCGCGGCATCCGTTTGCAGGTGCGTGGCGACGGACGCACGTATCAGTTACGACTGCGCAGCGACACCGACGATGACGCCATGGCCTACCGCCAGCACTTTGCCACCACGGATCGACAATGGCAGGAAGTGCAACTGCCCTTCAGCGGTTTTGAGCCGGTCTACCGGGGCCGTGTGTTGCCGGATGCTCCGCTGCTGGACCCGTCCCGCATCCGTCAAGTGGGATTCATGCTGGCCGACAAGGCACCCGGGCCATTCGTGCTGGAAATCGGCTCGATGGACCTCATGGAGTGAACCTGCTTCAACGCATCAGTCCACCAGGTCATTGAGGGTGACCCCCAGGCCCAGTGTGTTCTGGTACCAGTTGTAATCGATCAGGCTCTCGCCGTAGCCGGAGAAGACCTGCACATAGCCGCGCAGCGGTCCGAGCACGGGCGGCGACGTCCAGCTTGCTGACAGCGCACCCCGACCGGTGGACGGATTGCCACGCACTGTGCCGGTGAAGCGATGGCCCCCCTGGCCATACGAAACGGTGAGGTCTCCGTGGCCATAGTAGTCGGTGATATCCGGGTTATCGTCCTGGTGATCCCCTTCAGGCAGGCGATACCACAATCGCCCCATGAGCGCCAGGTTATCCCGCTCCAGACCCACACCGGCATACAACCGATTCCAACTGCGGGAAAGGATCTCGGAACGACCGTTGGAGTGATGCAGAAAGCCCAGGTTGAGCACCTCCCAGTCAAAGCCACCCAGATGCAGTCCGGGGTGGTAGCTCAGGATCAACTCGGGCGCATAGTTGGTCTCCCGGAACGGGCGCGAGACGTCCTCGTTGTACACCTGCCACTGACTCTGCTGGGTGTACCCGGCCCACACCCCCCAGCGACGGTCATGGGTGGTCCACAGGCGTGCCTTGAAGCTGAGCTGAAACTTGACCTCCACCGAGTCCAGGTCCTGGTCGGCGACGGGATTGATGTCTGCCAATGGGGCAAAGGGCCGGTCATTGGTTCGGTCGGAGTACCGGGCCAGCAAGAAGTAGTTGGGTTGATGCACCCGCAGCATGTGCGAATCGGAGTCGGGCGAGAAACCCCAGGTGCTGGCGAGCCGGGAACTGGAACGCCTCTGTGCCGGCTCACGGGCGGGCGGCTCGGCTGGCTCCGACTCGGGTAATTCGATGGCGGTGAGCCCTTCCGTGGCGGGGGCCGCATCCGTCCGCTCCCCGGCCAGTGCGTCGTAACAGGCCAGGCGTTCGTCATCCGCGTCGATCCGGGCGCAGTCCTCCCAGGTGGTCGCCGCGACCGACACCGGCCAGCAGGCGACGAAGGCCAGCGTCAACGAGGAGAGCCTGCCGAAGCGTCGGGGCATCAGCGGGAGCTTTGCTAAGTGATTGGGGGGCATGGGGGGGGATTGTGGGGCTGGGGTCAGGCCACAGCATAGGTCAGCAAGCTATCCGGATGGAAGGCAGCCCCGCAGGGATCCAGCCAAGGCAACCGACAGTCCAATGCCACCGCTGGCGCGAGCCCCGCCCCCGGGGGAGCGGCCCAGGTCGTGAAGCTTTTATCCGGCTTCATGACGACGCGTCCCCGTGGGAGCGGCCCTCGGCCGCGAAGGGCGAAACCCTCGGCCTCGCAGCCAGGACAGAGATCGGAGTGGACCTCGGGGTGTCCGGATTCCTTACAGCGGGACGCCGTCAATACGTCCCTGTAGGCTCTGCAGCCGCTTCCTGCGGCTGAAGCCCGCTTACAGGAACCCGGACACCCCGAGGTCCGGACAGTCCGAAGTCTTTTTCGAAAAGCCCTTCGCGGCCAAGGGCCGCTCCCACCAGGCACCAGGCACGAAGTGTTGCTCCTGGGGAAGTGGCTTTGGCAGCGCGAAGATCAGCCCCCCACGGCCTCTTTCGCCACTTCCAGCGCGGGACGGCCCTGGCGGTCGGTGACGCCTTCGAGCCAGGGCTCCATCGCCTCGGGGTTATCCTGGAGCCACTGGCGGGCCGCCTGCTTGGGATCCACATCCTGGTTCATGATCTGATCCATGAGGTGGTTTTCCATCTCCAGGGTAAAGCTGAGTTGCTTGAGGAATTGACCCACATTGGGGCAACGATCCACATAGCCCGTTTGCACATTGGTGTGCACGGTGGCCGCACCGAAGTCCGGGCCGAAGAAATCCTCGCCCCCCTCCAGATAGGCAATGTCGAAACGGGTGTTCATCGGATGAGGCTCCCAGGCCAGGAACACAATCCAATCCCCGTTGCCCGTGCTGCGAAGCACCTCGCCCAGCATGCCCGCCTCACTGGACTCCATCAGCTGGAATCGACCCAGGTCGTAGGCATCCTGGTCGATCATGTCATGGATGATCTCGTTACCGTCATTACCCGATTCCAGACCGTAGATCCGGCCATCGAACTCCCCGCCATGCGCTGCCAGATCCGCAAAGTGGGTGACGCCCGCATCGTGCACATACCGGGGAACCGCCAGCGTGTATTTGGCGCCCGTGAGGTTGGTGGCGATCGTCTCCACCGTACCACGGGTCTCGTAGGGTTCGATGATGCTGGCCATGCTGGGCATCCAGTTGCCCAGGAACACATCGAAGTCGTCATTGGCCAGACCGCCGTAGGCGATGGGCACCGACACGGTGAGGCTGGTGGTGTCGTAGCCCAGGGTTTCCAGTACCACACGGGCCGTGGCGGTGGTGGCCGTGATATCTGTCCAGCCCACTTCGGCAAAGCGCACCTGGCCACAGGCCTCGGGTTCTTCGGTGGCCGCCGGGGTAGCAAAGGGGGCTGCCAGCGTGAGGACCGCCGCACCGGCGGTAAGGATTCGGGGTAATGAAGCCATAAACAGGTTCTCTCCCTTACAGTGGATCGGATGCTAATTGAACGTTCATTCAAACACAGATTGAACGATCATTCAATTTTCGTTAGAGTGAGCGCAGTTTCCTCGGCTAGAGATGGATCATGCCTTACAACGAATCACTTAACGGACGCCGCGAACAACTCATCCGGGCCAATCTGACAGCCATTCACCAGTATGGACTGGCAGATGCCACCATTGCGCGCATTGCCCGACTGGCGGGGGTGTCCACCGGCATCATCAGCCATTACTTTGGCGGCAAGTCCGGACTGATGCAGGCCACCATGCGCCATCTGCTCACTGAACTGGGTCAGGCCGTCACGGAGCGCCGCCAGGGCCTGGATGTCGATGATGTGGAGGGTCACGTGGACGCCATCATCGATGGCAATTTTGATTCCACCCAGACCAACCGGGCCGCCATGCGTACCTGGCTGGAGTTCTGGGCATCCAGTATGCACCAACCCGCGCTGCAACGACTGCAGCGGGTGAACGAACGGCGCCTATATTCGAATTTGTGCCACCAGTTCCGCAAACGCCTGCCGCCCGCTCAGGCACGGGATGCGGCCCGCGCGGTGGCTGGCTTGATCGACGGCCTGTGGCTGCGCGGCGCGCTGCACCCCGACGGTATCGACATCGCGGGCTGCCGCCGTCTGGCGCGGGACACTGCCCGATTCTGGCTCGCGCAGGGCCTTTAAACCCACCTGACATTCCGGAGCCTCCCATGCCCATTCCTCAGATCGACCCACTGCAGGGCAATTACATTCATGGCCGCCGGGTCACCGACCCCAACGGCCAGTGTTTCGACACGGTCAACCCGGCCACGGGCCAGACCCTGGCCCGTGTGCAAAGCAGCACCCCGGAGCAGGTGGATGCCGCCGTGCAATCAGCCCGCGAGGGCCAGCGAGCCTGGGCCGCCCAGAGCCCCATGGTACGGAGCCGGGTGCTGCGCCGGGCTGCGGACCTGCTGCGCGAGCGGAACGATGCGCTGGCAACCCTGGAGACCCTGGACACCGGCAAACCCCTCAGCGAGACCACCGCCGTGGACATCCAGACGGGGGCAGACGCACTGGAGTACTTCGCTGGTGTGGCCATGGCGCTGGAGGGTGAACAGATCCCTCAGGGGGAGCAGGCCTTCATTTACACCCGCCGCGAGCCCCTGGGGGTGTGCGCAGGCATTGGCGCCTGGAACTACCCCTTGCAGATCGCCTGCTGGAAAGCGGCACCGGCGCTGGCCGCGGGCAATGCCATGGTGTTCAAGCCCAGTGAAGTCACGCCACTCTCGGCCCTGGCGCTGGCGGAGATCCTCACCGAGGCCGGGCTGCCGGAGGGGGTGTTCAACGTGGTGCAAGGAGATGCGGACACGGGGCGCGCCCTGACCGGTCATCCGGAGATTGCCAAGGTCTCGTTCACGGGTGAGGTGGAAACGGGCAAGGCGGTCACCGCCGATTCGGCAAGCAGCAATCTCAAGCAGGTCACCATGGAACTGGGAGGCAAATCGCCCCTGATCATCTTTGCCGACGCAGACCTGGAGCAGGCAGTGAGCGCGGCCCTGATGGCCAATTTCTACAGCAGCGGCCAGATCTGCACCAACGGCACCCGGGTGTTCGTGGAATCGTCCGTCCGCCAAGCGTTCGAGGCGCGCTTGCTGGAACGCATGGGTAAGATCCGTGCCGGGGATCCCATGAATCCCGAGACCAACCTGGGGCCGCTGGTCAGCCAGGCCCACCGGGATCAGGTGATGAGCCATATCGACCGGGCCCGTGCCGATGGCCTCAGGCTGCTCATCGGGGGTGAGACCCTCAGCCCCGCGTCGGCCCCGGATGGTGCCTTCGTAACCCCCACCGTGTTTGCCGATTGCCCCGACGATCACCCCATCGTGCGCCAGGAGATCTTCGGGCCGGTGATGGTGCTGCAATCCTTCGACTCCGAGCAAGAGGTGATCCAGCGGGCCAATGACACCCGCTACGGCCTGGCGGCGGGGGTATTCAGCCGCGATCTGGCCCGGGCCCATCGGGTGATCCATCAGCTGCAAGCCGGGATCTGCTGGATCAATACCTACAACCTCTCGCCGGTGGAGATGCCGGTGGGGGGATACAAGCAATCGGGGCTTGGGCGGGAGAACGGGCTGGCGGCATTGGAGCACTACACCCAGCGCAAGTCGGTGTATGTGGAACTGGGAGAGGTGGAGAGCGTGTTTTGACGGGGGGGCTCCGCGCCCCTCACCCCACCCCCTCTCCCCAAAAGGGAGAGGGGCTCAGGCTCTCCTCCCTTCTCCCCTCGGGGAGAAGGGTCGGGGATGAGGGGGTAACGGAGGGCACGCCCCCATCTGTGCACCCCCAACCCATTCAACCAAGGGGCATTACCCCATGAAAACAAATACATACGACTACATCATCATCGGCGCCGGCTCCGCCGGGGCCGTGCTGGCGGCACGCCTCACCGAAGACCCGGACACCCGGGTGCTGCTGCTGGAGGCCGGTGGCCGCGACTGGCGGCTGGACTTTCGTACCCAGATGCCCGCTGCGCTGGCCTACCCGCTGCAGGGGCGACAATACAACTGGGCCTTCCAGACCGAGCCGGAACCCCACATGAACTGGCGACGCATGGACTGTGGGCGGGGCAAGGGGCTGGGCGGCTCCTCCCTGATCAACGGCATGTGCTACATCCGCGGCAACGCCCTGGACTATGACCACTGGGCCAGTGACTTCGACCTGCCCGGCTGGGAATACGCCCACTGCCTGCCCTATTTCCGCAAGGCCGAAACCCGGGATATCGGTGCCAATGACTACCATGGAGACCAGGGGCCATTGTATGTCACCACCCCGAAGTCGGATAACAACCCCCTGTTCCATACCTTCATCCAGGCGGGTGAGCAGGCCGGTTACCCCCGTACCGAGGACGTGAATGGCTACCAGCAGGAGGGCTTTGGCCCCATGGACCGCACCACCACGGCCCGAGGGCGCCGCGCCAGCACCTCGCGTGGCTACCTGGATCAGGCCCGGCAGCGGCCCAACCTGGACATCCAGGTTCACGCCCTTACCGATCGCGTCATCATGGAAGGCCAGACCGCTCGAGGTGTGAGTTACATCCAGCGGGGTCGCCGCCAGGAGGTCCGTGCCGAACAGGAGGTACTGATCTGCGCCGGCGCCATCCTTTCGCCGGCCATCCTGAAGCGCTCAGGGATCGGCCCGGCTCAGGAACTGAGCGAGCAAGGCATCCCTCTGACCCATGCGCTGCCCGGCGTGGGCGAGAACCTGCAGGACCACCTGGAAATCTACGTGCAGTACGAGTGCAAGGAGCCCATCAGTCTGTATCCGGCACTCAAATGGTGGAATCAACCCTGGATCGGTGCCCAGTGGCTGCTGGGAGGACGCGGCGTCGGGGCCAGTAATCAGTTCGAGGCGGCGGGGTTCATCCGCAGTGAAACGGGCTTCGACTGGCCCAATCTGCAGTATCACTTCCTGCCCATCGCCATCAATTACAACGGCACTCAGGCAGTGGAGGCCCATGGATTCCAGGCCCATGTAGGCTCCATGCGCTCCCCCAGCCGCGGCCATGTGCGTCTGGCCAGCCCGGATCCGCTCAAGGCGCCGCGCATTCGGTTCAATTACATGAGCCACGAGCAGGACTGGCGGGAGTTCCGGGACGCCATCCGACTCACCCGGGAGATCATGGCCCAGCCGGCGCTGGATCGTTACCGGGGCCGCGAGCTGGCCCCCGGGGCCCAGGCGACGTCGGACCTGGAACTGGACGAGTTCGTGCGCAACCATGCCGAGACGGCCTATCACCCCTGCGGTTCCTGCCGCATGGGCACGAAGGATGATGCAATGGCCGTGGTGGACGACCAAGGACGGGTGCATGGTGTGGAGGGACTACGGGTGGTGGATGCGTCCATCATGCCGCGCATCGTCACGGGCAACCTCAATGCGCCCACCATCATGATGGCCGAGAAGATTGCCGACCACATCCGGGGCCGTGAGGCGCTGGCGCCTTCGCAGGCGGCGGTGTATCGGGCGCAAGCGGGCAGCCCGACCCGGTTGCGGGGGGAGCGAGCAGCTTGAAGCAGGGGAAATGACTGATGGCACGGTGCCCCCCCTCCCCTCATCCCCAACCCTTCTCCCCCAAGGGGAGAAGGGAGCTTCATGGATGGGAGCCCTCTCCCCCAACGGGAGAAGGGAGCTTCATGGATGGGAGCCC
>NZ_JAJNAN010000038.1:0-29068 GCF_022227565.1 Ectothiorhodospira sp. 9100 | reverse complement strand
CCCCCCCCCCCCCCCCCCCCCACCAAACCCCCCCCCCCCCCCCCCCCCCCGGGGGGGGGGGGGGGGGGGGGGGCGGCCCCCGGGCTGGCACAGTGCATGCTTCCCCCCCCTCATCCCCGGCCCTTCTCCCCCCCCCCCCCGAGGGGGAGAAGGGAGTGTTTGTAGCCGAACCTTGGTTCTTTCACGTTAACTCGGGGGATGCTCCACCTGCTTGAGCATCATGGCCTGGATGCGTTCACCGGGTACGGCGGCACTGAACAGAAAGCCCTGGCCAATGCGGCAGCCATGTTCAAGCAGGAATTCGCGCTGAGCCGGGGTCTCGACGCCCTCGGCAATCACCTCGAGACCCAGCGTATGCCCCAGGCCGATGATGGCCCGAATGATGGCCGCATCTTCTGGATGCTGTTCCGGGTTGTCCTGCAGGTCGAGAACGAAGGACTGATCGATCTTGATGGCCTGTACCGGCAGGCGCTTGAGGTAGTTCAGGGATGAATAGGCAGTGCCGAAGTCATCGATGGAGAAATGAAAACCCCGGGCATTCATCTGCGCGAGGGTCTCGATGGTGCGCTCGACGGAACTCATGGCGGCACTTTCCGTGATCTCGAACTCGATGCGACCTGGCTCGATACCCGTCTGCTGCAGGATGGACAGGGTGCGCTCCAGGATGTCCGGCTGGTGAAACTCCCGTGCCGATAAATTCACCGCCACGGGCACGACGGGCATGCCTTGCTCATCCCACTGCCGTATCTGCAGGCAGGCCAGACGCAGCACCTCCGGGCCCAGGGCCAGGATGAAGCCGGTCTCCTCGGCCAGCGGAATGAAGCGGCCCGGTGATACCGGGCCCCACTGGGGATGGTTCCAGCGCACCAGGGCCTCAAGACTCATGATGCGGCCGGTGCTCAACTCCACCCGTGGCTGGTAGCAGAGATAGAACTCCTGATTCTCCAGGCCCAGGCGCATGGCCTGCTCCAGTTGCATGCGATCCTGAAGCTGGTGATCCAGCTCCCGGGTGTAGAAATTATAGGAGCGTCGCCCCTCGGTCTTGGCCCTGTGCAGGGCCGCATCGGCATGGCGGACCAATTCTTCCGGTCGCTCGCTGTCGTGGGGGAACACGGCCATGCCGATGCTGAAGCTGATCACCACCGGGGTATCCCCGAGGGTGAAAGGCTTGGAGAAAGCCTCCTGCAGATGTTCCACCACCGGAATGACGTCCTGGGCCTTATGCAGATGACCCAGCAGCAGCAGGAATTCGTCTCCGCCGAAACGGGCCACTGTGTCTCCCTCGCGCAGGTACTCCCGCAGTCGACATGAAACCTGAATCAGCAGCTCGTCGCCCCGCTCGTGACCCAGGGAATCATTGATCACCTTGAAGTCATCCAGGTCCAGGAAGGCCACTGCCAGGGCATGGCGATCCCGTCGCGCCACGGCCATGGCCTGAGTGAGCCGATCGATCAGCAGTTCCCGGTTGGGCAGGCCGGTGAGCGGGTCGTGGAAGGCCAGAAAATCCAGGCGTTCGCTGAGTTCCTTTTTGTCGGTGATATCCTCGGCCAGCTTGATGTAATGGGTGACTTCCCCCTGGGTATTGCGGATGGGGTAGATGCGGGCCTGCTCCCAGTAAGGCTCCCCGTTCTTCTTGAGGTTGCGAAATTGCCCCTCCCACAGGCCCTTTTGGGAGAGTACGGGAAATACCCGGCTTGCCTCGTCTCCCGCGGGGTAGGTGTTGCCCAGATCCTGGGCAGATAGGCCCGAGACATCCTCCGGGCGGAACCCCGTGACATTGCAGAACTGATGGTTCACGTACTGGATGTGGCCTTGGGTGTCGGTGATCACCACGATGCTCGGGCTCTGATCCACGGCAAAGGCCAGACGCTGCAGGCTATCCTCCGTCGCGTGGCGCTCGGTGATGTCCAGATGGGACCCCACCATGTGGGCCGGTTGCCCGTCGGCGCCAATGACCAGGGAGGACTGGGCCAGGATCCAGCGATACGAGCCATCCTTGTGACGCATGCGTATTTCGTTGGTGAGGCGACCGTGGGGGTTGGCCAAAAACTCGCGCACCCTTTGCTCCGCAGCTTCCTTGTCCTCCGGGTGCAGTCGAGTGCTCCATTCCTCGAAAGTGTCGCCGATCTCATCGTCTTCGTGGCCCAGTTGCTGTTTCCACTCTTGGGAGTAGAAGACCTTGCCGGTACTGAGGTCCCAGTCGAACAGGCCGATGTTGCCAGCCTGAATGGCCTCCTGGAGCCGCAGTTGATCGCGGTTCTTCTTGGTCAGGTCCACGTCCATGCAGAACAATCTCAGGTCGTCCGTGCCAGTTTCCAGGGTGGTATGAACGGAGTAGACCTGCACCGGGGTGCCATCCTTGCGCTTGAGGGTGAGTGGGCCCGAGGCAGGTGTGGGGCCGCCGGCCTTGACCAACCGCAGGGCCTTGCGCGTCTGGGCCTGCATGGAGTCGGGAATGATCAGATCCAGCAGATTACCCTGCATTGCCTCCTTGGCGGTGTAGCCATACATGAGTTCGCTGGCCTTGTTCCAGTAGAACACGCTGCCGTCCATGCAATAGCCCTGGATCGCGATATCCGGCACCTTTTCCAGCAGGTTTTCGAAGATGGCATCCTTTTCCCGGGCCGCCTGCTCGGCGCGCTTGCGATCGGTCACATCCCGCAGATACACGGCCGATACCGTGTCCGTCCCCATCTGCATGGGCACGGTGCGTACATCCACGGAGATCACGCCGCGCAGGCGATGGGGTATCTCGATCTCGGTGGGTTCGTCGGGGACCACCACGAAGCCGAAGTCGTAGCCCAGCAGTTGATCCCGTGACTGCTCAAACAGGCGGGCCGCGGAGGGATTTGCATAACGGATGGTGCCGTTTGCGTCCAGCAGCAGGATGGCGTCGGAGGCCTCCTCGACGATCTGCTGAAAATGTTCATGCCACAGTTGCATCGGGGAAAGCATCCGGGAGAAGGGCCTGAGTGGTTGGGTTGCGTTGCCAGGGCAGTGAGGCGCATTGACCCAGGCGAGGTTGCCCCATGGGGTCGACTCCTGTCACGGAAATGGCACGGTGTCCCAGGGCGGCCGAATCAGGTTCCGAATGTTATCATGAGTGCCCTCTGTCTTTTGCCAGCAGGCAAATTTTTCATGTCTGATCCCTCCTCCACCACCTTGATCCGCAACCGCCGCCGCCAGCAATCTCTGTTTCGTGAGCTGATCAGGAACCGGGCTTTGCTCACCATGACCGGCACGCCACGGCGTCTGCAGGGAGTGACACAGTTGCTGGATACCGCTCCAGAGAGTGGCAAGCTGGCCCTGGAGGCGCCCAATAACGAAGCGTTGGTCCAGCAGTTGGTCCCGGGCATGCCACTGCGGGTGAGGGGCTCGTTGCGCGGCGTGCCGGTATATTTTGAGGTCATTCTCGAACGGTTGGCGCAGGATGAAGACCTGCAGGCCCTCGTGTGTGAGTGGCCCGAGGAAGTGGATTATCGTCAGCGACGCGGGGCCTTCCGCATGAGCATCCCGCTGAGCATGGCGGCACAGGTGACATGGGCCCAGCGCAACGAGGAGACGGGGGAAGAGTCTCTTCATGAGGGCCGGCCGGTGGATTTGTCCATCCAGGGAATGGGGCTGGACTGGGAGCCGGACGAGCAGCCAGCGCCCGTGACGGGGGGCGCCGTGGTGATTCAGTCCCTGGTGATCGGCCCCCATCGCTGGCGGGACATCGATGCCGTGCTGCGCAACTGCCAGCGCCATACCGGGCGGGATGACCTCTACCGAGTGGGGCTGGAGTTCGGGTTTTTGAGTCCGAGTGCGGAGCGGATGCTCAACCGATTCATCATGGATCTGCAATGCGAGGCCGCCAAGCGAACCTGAGGAACGGCCACTACTGTCGATCCTGCGTGGGGAAATGCAGCAGTCGCGTGGTGCTGGCATGGAATACATGCATGCCGTTGCGCCCCGTCTTCTTCACCTGGTACATGGCCTGATCGGCCCGGCGCATGAGTTCCTCCACGTCCAGTCGGCGGCCATGGAAGAGGCTGATGCCAATGCTGGGGGTACAGCGATACGCCATGCCATCCAGGTCATAGGGTTGCCCCAGGGCGTCCAGGATCTTCTGCCCCACCTGCCGCGCTTGCTGCAGGGCCGCTTCCTCGGCCAGCTCCAGATCCTCCAGCATCACCACGAATTCATCCCCACCCAGGCGGGCCACTGTGTCTGCTTCCCTCACTGCCTCGCGTAAACGCACGGCCACTTGCTGCAACAAAAGATCGCCAATGGCATGTCCATAGGTGTCGTTCAGGGCCTTGAAATGATCCAGGTCCAGGAACAGGAGGGCCCCATGTTGCCCCGAGCGCTGGCCCGCCGCCATGGCATGGCGAATGTTTTCCATCAGCAGGCGGCGGTTGGGTAGCTGGGTCAGGGTGTCGCAGTAGGCCAGCTGGTTGATGCGCTCGGCCGCCTGCTTCTGGGTGGTGACATCACGTACGACCGCCAACACCTCATCGTCGTTGAGCTTGACCAGCCGGGCCTCAAAGTAGTGGGTGGCGGGGCCGATCTCCAGGGCATATTCCACCCGGCGCATGCGCCCGTGGAGCAGCACGGAATGGATGCCCTCGTAGAGGGTCCAGGCCGCCTGGTCCGGCAGAACCTGGCTGAGGGTTCGGCCAACGAACCGCTTCGGCTGTGCGTAAAGCAGCGCACTGTTGCCGGAGTGCCAGTCCAGATAGCGCCCTTCGGCATTGAACCGCAGCACCAGGTCCGGCATGGCCTCCAGCAAGGCGCGATTCTGCCGTTCACTCTGTGCCAGGGCCTGCTCCATCTCCTTGAGGTGGGTCTGGTCAAACAGATAACCGCGAATGCGTTGCATCCGACCGGTCTCGTCCCGCTCCGGCCGAGTGATGTCGTAGAACCAGCGATAATGGCCGCCCCTGTGGCGCAGTCGGTAGGATTGTTCAAACTGATGGACCTCGCTTCGGGCGTGATCCTGGTGTTCGTTCAGAACCCGGGCCACGTCCTCGGGATGGATCAGGTCCGCGTAGTTGAAGTCTGGGGACATCAGCTCTCCCCGGGTGTAGCCCAGCAGATCCTGGACGTTCTCCGAGGCGTAGAGTACCCGACCACTATCCACCGTATCCCAGATGAACAGGGCGACCGGGCCGGTGGCAAACAACTGGCGTTCTTCGTAAAGGGATTTTTCCACCCGTTTGCGACGGGAGATGTCCTCCTGAATGCCGATCATGCGGATGGGCTTGCCACTGGCGGTGCGCTCAATCACCTGACCCCGGTCGTGGACCCACACGTGGTATCCCTCCCGGTGGCGCATGCGGTATTCCGCCTCGAAGAGGGGGGCTTCGCCGCGTAGATGGGCGTTCAGGCGGCCGTGCACCCTGAGCAGATCATCGGGGTGTATGCGTTCCTCCCGGGTGCGCAGCAGCGGTTCCAGCTCCGGGGATTCGTGCCCCAGCATTCTGGCCCATCGGGGCGCGTAGTACACCTGGCCGGTGATCATGTCCCAGTCCCAGAGGCCCTGGCCACTGCCCTCCAGGGCAAAGCGCCATCGCAGTTCATTGTCGCGTATCACCCCGCGCTGGGACTCGGCCTGCTGGCGCAGCCGGAAATTCTCCTCGAAACTGCTCTGGATCCGCCCGGTCATGAGGGCGAGGAAAAGCAGAAACAGCAACACGATGGCGCCGGCCATGGGGGACAGACCGTTGCCTGGCAAGACCAGGGCAAGCCCCAGCGCGAGGAGCATGGGCCCGATGATCAGCAGGGCGGAGAGGCGGTCGGTGGCCAGGGCGATCATGACCCCGGAACTGATACCCGCCATGGCAAAGGCAAGGAAGAACTCGGAAAGGGGGTCGCCGGACTGACTGAGAACGCCAGCGCCCACGGCCCAGGCGAGGCCCATGGCCAGGGCACCGCGCCGAAAACGGATCAACCAGATTCTGCTGCGATCCCGGCCCTGGCGTTCAGCCCGCCTGAAATACAGCAGCAGGGTGGCGCGCAGCGCCGTGGCGCCGGCCAGAAGGAACAGCCAGAGCAGGATCAGTGCCTGGGGCACCAGGCTCCAATGCACCCAGGCCAGCGCCGCGGCCGCCAGCAGGCTGATGGGAAGCGAGGCGCTCAACCCGTTGTAAAGAAAACGTGTCCGCTCTACCTGAGGGTCGATGGTGTTCATGCCATCAACCCCATGGGGAGGGGGTGTCTATCCCTTGAATCTCGCATCCTGGAGAGTCCTGGCCGAAATCTGACTCCTGGAGTTTGGCACAAAGCTCCGCACTTCTCCATCGGTGGTCACCACCGTTGGGCGGATAGAGGGGCCCTTACGGGGTCTTCTCCTTGAAATCACACAGATCGGCAATCAGGCAGTCACCACAGCGGGGCGCGCGGGCGATACAGGTGTAGCGACCATGGAGGATCAGCCAGTGGTGGGCGTCGCGACGGAACTCTGCGGGCACCACCTTAAGCAGGCGCTGCTCCACCGCCAGCGGGGTCTTCCCCGGGGCCAGGCCGGTGCGGTTGGCCACCCGGAAGATATGGGTGTCCACCGCAATGGTGGGTTCACCAAAGGCGGTATTCAGGATGACATTGGCGGTCTTGCGGCCCACGCCCGGCAGGGCTTCCAGAGCGGCGCGTTCCTGGGGCACCTGACTGTTGTGGTGCGCTACCAGGATGCGACAGGTCTTGAGGATGTTCTCTGCCTTGGCGTTGTACAGGCCGATGGTGCGGATATGCGCCTTCAGCCCCTCCAGCCCCAGGGCGAGAATGGCCTCCGGGGTATTGGCCACCGGGAACAGGCTGGCTGTGGCCTTATTCACCCCCTTGTCGGTGGCCTGTGCCGACAGGATGACGGCGATGAGCAGCTCGAAGGGGGTGGTGTAGTCAAGCTCGGTGGTGGGCTTGGGGTTGGCTTCACGCCAGCGCGTGAAGATTTCCCGGCGTTTCTGATTGTTCATGTGAGTTGGTGTATGGCGCGAGATCTATGCCTCTGCCTCCTTGAGGGTGACTGCCTGGCGGCGTCGGGCTTCGCGGCGCTCCAGCCGGTCATCGATCCAGTTTTTCAGCGCCAGCAGCAGGCCCAGGCCAATGAAGGCGCCCGGGGGCAGGATGGCCAGCAGGAAGCCCCGGTAGTCCTCCACCAGGGTGATGGTGAGTCCGCGCGCGGCCTCTCCAAACATGAGGTGCGCCTGATCGAACAGAGTGCCATGGCCCAGGGCCTCGCGCATGGCCCCCAGGGCCACCAGCACCCCCGTGAAGCCCAGGCCCATGGTGAGGCCATCCACGAAGGCCCGGGGCAGGGTGTTTTTGGACGCGAAGGCCTCGGCACGCCCGATGATGGCGCAGTTGGTGACGATCAGGGGAATGAAGATCCCCAGGATGAGATAAAGCTCGTGAAAATATGCGTTCATGGACAACTCGATGGCCGTGACCACCGAGGCAATGATGAGTACGTAGACCGGGATGCGGATCTCGGGACGCACCCAGTTGCGGATGGTGGACACCGCAAGATTGGAGGCGATCAGCGTCAGCGTGGTGGCCAGGCCCAGCCCCAGGGCGTTGACCACAGTCCCGGAAATGGCCAGCAACGGGCATAGCCCAAGCAGCTGAACCATGCCTGGATTGTTATGCCAGAGACCATCGACAATGATCTGGCGATAGGAAGTGTCACTCATCGATCTCGCCCTGCACTGTGTCGTCGGTGTGTGGGGTGTCGTCGGCGGCCTGTTCCGCTTCCGGCAAGGGTTCAAAGACCTGTTCCCGGTGGTCCTCGAAATACATCAGGGTATTACGCACGGCGTGCACCACGGCCCGGGGGGTGATGGTGGCCCCTGTGAACTGGTCGAAGATGCCACCGTCGCGCCGCACTGCCCAGTCTTCCCGAGGTGGATCCCCCAGGGAGCGCCCGTCAAAGTCCAGAATCCAGTCGGACCGGGCCGCCTCAATGTCATCTCCCAGGCCCGGTGTTTCCCGGTGGCGGATCACGCGCACGCCAGCCACTTCGCCATCGGCCTGTACACCCACCAGCATGTGGATATCGCCCGCATAGCCGTCCCGGGCCACCACCGTGAACACGGCCGCCACCGGTTTACCTTCCTGGCGGGCCCGATACACCCGTTGGTCGTCTCCACCCAGCAGGGGGTCGGAGAGTTCCACCGTGTCCTCCAGAATGGCGTTGTCATAGCGCTCCGCCGGCAGGATCTCATTGAGATTGGCCAGTGTGGCTGCCTCGATGTTGGCGGCAATACGATCCTGCGTGCCCTCGAAGACCAGGGCCACCAGGGCGGTGCCCACCAGGCCGAACAGGGCCAGCAGGACGGTGGAGATGATGATGTTGCGTGCCATCCCCTCAGCCCTCCTTGCGCGCCGGCGTCTTGCCGAAGACCCGAGGCTGGGTGTAGTGATCAATGGTGGGCGCCATCATGTTCATGAGCAGGATGGCAAAGGCCACCCCATCGGCATAGCTGCCCCAGGCACGAATCACGTAGGCGAGAAGCCCCACCCCGGCACCGAACACGAGTCGCCCCATGGGGGTGGTGCTGCCGGATACCGGGTCGGTGGCAATAAAGAAGGCGCCCAAAATGGCCGCCCCGCTGAACAGGTGAAACAGGGGCGAGGCGTACACCTCCGGATTGATCAGCCAGAACAGTCCGGAGATCAGCGCCAGCGAAACCAGCATGGCCACCGGTGCGTGCCAGGTGATCACGCGCCGCTGGATCAACCACAGGCCACCCAGCAGGAAGATCAGGTTGACCCACTCCCAGCCTCGTCCGGCCACGGCCCCGAAAAAGGGAGACGCCTGAATCTCGCTGAGGCTGCGATCCATGGCCAGTTCCGTCTGGATGCGATCCAGTGGGGTGGCGCCGGTGATCATGTCCCAGGTCAGGCCCGCCGGCAGCTGGCCCAGGAAGATCACCTGCAGGGTCTGGGGCAGGTTGAAGGCCATCTCCGCCAGGGTCTCGGGCGGCAGCCACAGGGTCATCTCCCGAGGGAAGGAGATCACCATGGCCACGTAGCCCACCATGGCGGGGTTGAAGGGGTTGTAACCCAGGCCGCCATACAGATGCTTGGCCACCACAATGGCAAAGCCCACGCCGATCAGGGTGATCCACCAGGGGGTGAGTGGTGGGACGGCGAGGGCGAACAGCCATCCGCAGACCACGGCGGACAGATCGGTGACAAATGGCTTCACAGGCCGCCGACGCGCCATCAGCATCAAGGCCTCAGCAGCCAGCGCCACGGTGACTGCCAGCAGCACGTTGACCAGTACCCCCCAGCCGAAGAACCAGGCGATGGCCACGGTGCCGGGCACCAGGGCATACAGTACCTGTCGCATCACCCGGTTGACGCTGCGGGCCGGGCTCATGTGGGGGGATGTAAAGGTCTTGAAACGCATCAGTGGCCGTCTTGTTCAATGAGGCGGCCCGATGTCCCCCGGGCCCGGGTGGGGGCCGCGGGGGACATCGGGCCGTGGTTCACCGGGTTTTTTCCTGTGTCCCGATGTCTGAGGAAGGCTTTGTCTGATCAGTCTGGGTGGTGTCGCCACCCTGGGAGGCCTTTTTCGCCTGGGCCCGCTCCAGGGCCGCCTGGATGGCTGCCTTCTTGGGATCGCCGCCCGCGGTGGCGGGCTTGTCTGCGGCGGAGTCATCGTTCAGGGCCTGCTTCTTGCGGTTCATGCGTTCGGCCTTTTCCCGTTTCTCCCGGGCCAGGCGTTCCTGACGCAGTTCATGGCGCACGCGGGCGGCATCGGCCTCCTGTTTTTCCCGCTCCTGTGACCAGATCTCGTTCTTGGCGAAGCGGTAGAACTGCACCAGGGGGATGTTGCTGGGGCACACATGGGCGCAGCAGCCACATTCAATACAGTCGAACAGGCTGTAGTCCTGGGCCTTGTCGAAATCCCGTGCCCGGGTAAACCAGTACAACTGCTGGGGCAGCAGGTTGGCGGGGCACACCCGGACGCATTCGCCACAGCGGATGCAGGGCATCACCGGGCCAGGGGAGTCCACCTCCTCGCTCCGGGCCGCCAGGATGCAGTTGGTGCCCTTGATGATGGGCACCTGGTCGCTGGCCAGGGCAAACCCCATCATGGGGCCGCCCATGATGAGGCGTTCCACGTTGTCGCTGTAGCCGCCGGCGTGGGCCACCAGGTGGCTGATGGGGGTGCCAAAGGGCACGCGCAGATTGCGTGGCCGCTGCACGCCGCTGCCGGTGACGGTGACGATGCGGGAAATCAAGGGCTCGCCGCGGATCACCGCCCGATAGATATTGGCCAGGGTGCCCACGTTGTGACAGACCACACCCACGTCGGCGGGTAGCCCCTCGCTGGGTACCTCGCGACCGGTGAGCACCCGGATGAGCTGTCGCTCGCCCCCGGTCGGATACCGGCTGGGCAGGGCGACAATGCGGATATTGTCGTTTTCCTCGCCCCCCAGGGCCTCGGTCATTGCACGTAGCGCTTCGGGCTTGTTGTCCTCGATGCCGATCAGGCACTGCCGAGGCTGCAGGGCGCGCTTGACCAGCAGCAACCCCTGGATTACCGCGTCTGCCCGGGTACGCATGAGCATGTCGTCGCAGGTGATATAGGGCTCGCACTCGGCACCGTTGACTACCACGGTGTCGACGGTCTGCTGCGGTCGGGGGTTGAGCTTGACCGCCGAGGGGAAGGCGGCGCCGCCCATGCCCACCAGGCCCCCCTCGCGCACCCGGTGGCGCAGGCGTGCCGGGTCCAGATTCTGCAAATCCTCAATGGGGGGCATGCGGTGCTCGCCCCAGTCCTCGTCACCATCGACCTCGATCACCACGCAGGGTGCCGTGAGGCCGGAGGGGTGCGGTACCGGGTGGTCCTCGATGCCGCGCACGCGACCGGACGTGGGCGCGTGGATATGGGCGCCCACGTAGGTGTCGCAACGGGCAATGATCTGTCCCTTGTAGACCTTGTCGCCGGCCTTCACCACCGGCTGTGCCAGCTCGCCGATATGCTGCCGCAGGGGCAGCGTCAGGCAGTCGGCCAGCGGTGGCTTGAACACGGTCTCCTGGGTGCTCTCGGCCTTGTGATCGGGCAGCTTGAGGCCGCCGTTGAAACGCCAGAGTTTGTGCGGGGTTGCTGTCATCGGGTGCAATTGTAACTGAAACGGGGCGTCGCTCCGGGCTCAGACGCCGGAGGCCGATTGTTGAGCCAGGTCTGCCAGGCGAATGCGTCCATCGGGACGCTCCAGGGGCAGGGGCCATTTCCAGCTGCTCAGATCCTTGGGAATGGGCTCCATCCGAATGCAATCCACCGGGCAGGGGCTGATGCATAGCTCACAGCCGGTGCATTGCGGGCCAATCACCGTATGCAGTTGCTTGGGGGCGCCCACGATGGCATCCACCGGGCAGGCCTGCAGGCACAGGGTGCAACCGATGCAGGTATTCTCATCGATCACCGCACGTGCCTTCTCCTTGACGTCGCCCTCCACGGGCTTGGCGTCCCGGCCCAGTAGATCGGCCAGGGCCAGTACGGTGTTGTTGCCACCCGGTGGGCACAGGTTGATGTCTGCCGTCCCTGCGGCGATGGCCTCGGCGTAGGGACGGCAGCCGGGATACCCGCACTGGCCACACTGGGTCTGCGGCAGCATGTCGTCGATCTGGTCGACCACCGGGTCGCTTTCCACGCGAAAGCGCACCGCAGAATAGCCCAGGATGAGCCCGAAGACGGCAGACAGCGAGCTGATGACAAGAACGGCAGCGAGCATAGGCGGTTACCTGTCTTGAAGGGGCGCGGCGGGCGCCTCAGGGGGTCAGGCCGATGAATCCCATGAAGGCCAGGGACATGAGCCCGGCGGTCACCAGGGCGATGGCACTGCCCTTGAATGGCTTGGGTACGTCGGCTGCGGCGATGCGCTCGCGCATGGCCGCGAACAGCACCAGTACCACCGAGAAACCGATGGCAGCGCCCAGGCCGTACAGTACCGATTCCACGAAGCCATGCATTTCCTGCACATTCAGCAGTGCGACGCCCAGTACAGCACAGTTAGTGGTGATCAGGGGCAAAAAGATCCCCAACACGTTATAAAGCAGGGGGCTGGTCTTGTGCACCACCATCTCAGTGAACTGCACCACCGCCGCGATCACCAGGATGAAGGAGATGGTGCGCAGGTATTCCAGGCCGAACGGTGCCAGCAGATACTCATTTACCAGGAAGCTGCACACCGATGACAGGGTGAGCACGAAGGTGGTGGCCAGCCCCATGCCGGCGGCGGTCTCCACCTTCCGGGAAACGCCCATGAACGGGCACAGCCCCAGGAACTTCACCAGGACGAAGTTATTGACCAGTACCGTACTGACCAGAATGAGTGCGTACTCGGACATGGATCTCCCGCCGTTCAGTGAGTATCAATCACCGGCGTGGTCGGCTTCAACCGGGCGGACACTGGGGTCTCCGTTCACCTCCACCCCGTAAAAGTCAGCTGCACAAGGATGACCGCCGGCGTCACGTGGATCATCGGCGCGGCGGATGCACGTGGTGCGCAGGCCGGCGGAGCCGGCGGCATCCAGCTCGTCCACCGTGTCGGACAGGAACAGGATGCGCCCCGGCGGTATGGCGATGCGCTCGGCAATGGCCTTGTAGGCGGCAATCTGTTTCTTGCCGCCCACGCGGGTATCGAAGTGGTTGGTGAACAAGGGGCTCAGATCGCCGGCCTGGCTGTACCCCAGGAGCATCTGCTGGGTGTGTACGGAGCCAGAGGAGAACACATACAGGGCAATCCCGCTGTCGTGCCAGCGGCGCAGGCAGTCCACCGCGTCGGCGTGGACATGGCCGGTAAAGTCGCCGCGCCCAAAGCCTTCCTCCCAGATCAGCCCCTGCAGGGCCTTGAGTGGGGTGATCTTCTGGTCCACCTCCATCCAGGCCAGCATGCGTTCGATCAGGGCCTCGTCATCCAGGGAGCGGCCGGCGTAGGCGCGCACGTCGGCCAGCAGGCGTTTGACCTCCGGTTCGCGGCCGTTCTCCCGCACGAAGTCTGGCAGCCGGCGTGCGGCATAGGGGAACAGCACCTCGCGGGTAAAGCTGAGGCTGGACAGTGTCCCTTCGATATCGGTGAGGATGGCTTGGATCATGGGGTCAGTCTGCGCATGTTCAGTTCACACTCAAACAGGAATTCAAAGGCCTCCGCATGGTGCCGGGCCTGGGCGATGTCCTCGCCCCAGGTGTAGAAGCCGTGCCCTTCGATCAGGTAGCCCAGCAATTCCGGATGGTGGGTCATGTGCTCATCCACCCGGGCGGCCAGTTGCGGGATGTCCTGATCGTTGCCGAAGACGGGGACGATCACCTCGGCATCATGGGAAGTCACGCCCGGCAGGGCCTTGAGCAGTTCGTAATCCCGCAACTGGATCTGCCCCCCCTGGGCGCAGCGGGAGAGCACCGTGGTATTCACCGAGTGGGTATGGATCACGGCGCCGATCCGGGGCCAGCGCCGGTACAGAATGATATGCAGGAAGGTCTCGGCCGAGGGCTGTTTGTCGGGGGAGAGCACGTTGCCCTCCAGGTCCACCAGCATCAGCCCGTCCTGGTCCAGCAGGCCCTTGTGCTGGCCGGCCTCGGTGATCAGCATGCGATCATCGTCCAGGCGAGCCGAAAGATTGCCGGCGGCGGCTGGCATCCAGCCCCGTTCAAAGGAGAACCGGGCCGCCGAGATCAATGCGTCGGCGGTGTCACCGTGGTGCTCGTTAAGTTCGTGCATACCTGTGGGATCATAGGGAAAAGCAGCCGGCTAATGTACGCGAGGGGGACACGCACGTCCATCCCGCAGCGCCAGGTGAGAGCGGCCCCTGGCCGTGAACGGTCAGCCCGCTCACCGGCCTCTTCGGCTGACATCGGGGGTGGAACAGTCTCGTGGTGGCTGGCGGGAACGCCTTCGCGGCCGAGGGGCGCTCCCACGGGGTCATGACCAGGCAGGTTGTCCCGTGGGGAGATCGGTGTTGGCAAACAGGCGTTCCACCGCCTCCGGATCCAGTTCCTGAACGGCGCTGGCCACCTGTTCGTGAGTGAGGTGCGGGGCCAGCAGGGTGATGAAGTCGAACATGTAGGTGCGCATCCAGGCGCCGCGGCGGAAGCCGATGCGGGTGATGTTCTCGGAAAAGGCTGGCTGCGTCTCCAGGGGAACCAGGTCATCGTCATGACCTGCCTCCAGGGCGATGCGGGCGATGATGCCCACCCCCATGCCGTGACGGACGTAGGTCTTGATCACGTCCGCGTCGGCGGCGGTGAGGACGATGTCCGGGGTGAGGCCTGCGCGGCGGAAATCCGAGTCCATCTTGGTGCGTCCGCTGAATCCATCCAGGTAGGTCACGATGGGGTAATCTGCCAGTCGCTCCAGCGGGATGGCCTTTTCGTGCGCCAGTTCGTGTCCCGTGGGCACGACCACGCAATGGGTCCAGCGATAGGCGGGTAGCATGATCACTTGCCCGGAGGCGAGCAGGGGTTCGGTGCCGATGATGAAGTCCACTTCGTCGTGACTGAGCATCTCGGCGATCTGGCGCGGCGTGCCCTGATGAATCTGCACCCGCACCTTGGGGAATCGGTGCTTGAAGGCATCCACGATCGGGGGCAGGATGTAGCGGGCCTGGGCGTGGGTGGTGGCGATGCGCAGATCCCCGGCCTGTTCGTCCCGGGCCTCTTCGGCGGCGCTACGGATGTTCTCCACCTCCCTCAGAATGGTGTCGCTGTAGGCCAGGATGCGCCGACCCACCGGGGTCATGCCCGACAGGTGTTTGCCGTTGCGCTGGAACAGCGGCACGCCCAGTTCCTCCTCCAGCAGACGAATCTGCTTGCTGATGCCCGGCTGCGAGGTCATCAAACGGTCCGCCGCCTCGGAGATGTTCAGGTTATAACGGGCGATGGCCTGCAGATAGCGGAGTTGCTGGAGTTTCATGAAAATGGGATCCTGTGACGCCGTGATGCCGGTCGCGCGGAATGCATGTTGCTGCAATTATACATATGCAAATAATTTTGTGTTATGGCGTGCCGTTGGCGTGGGATCAATGCACTGGCAGGCTTACGTCTGCAAACAGGGCGTCCACGGCCTCCTGATTCCGCGCCGACAGGGCCTGTTCCAGGCTTGGCTGGTCCAGGTGTGGCGCGATCAGCGACATGAAGTATCCCATATAACGGCGCAGATACATGCCCTGTCGGAACCCCACCCGGGTGATGTGCTCGCTGAACAGCCCTTCCGCCGGCAGGTAGGTCAGATCCGTGTCTGTGGCCTCCTCGAAGGCCATGTGGGCAATGATGCCCACCCCCAGCCCCAGCCGCACATAGGTCTTGATCACGTCCGAGTCCGCTGCGCTCAGGACGATCTCCGGGGTGAGCCCCTGTTGTTGAAAGTCCTGTTCCAGCCGGCCGCGTCCGGTGAAGCCGTGCACGTAGGTGACGATGGGGTGCTCGGCCACGGCCCCCAGGGTGAGCGGCTTCGCGGTGGCCAGGGGGTGTTCCGGAGTGACCACCACGCCATGGCGCCACCGATAGGCTGGCACCATGATCAGTTCCCGATGCAGGGCGATGGCCTCGGTGGCGATGGCAAAGTCCACCTGACCTGAGGCGGCCATCTGGGCGATCTGTTCCGGGTTGCCCTGGTGAATCAGCAGGTGCACCCGGGGGTAGCGCTCGCGAAAGCGGGTGATCAGGGGGGGCAGGAAGTAGCGGGCCTGGGTGTGGGTGGTGGCAATGCTCAGACTGCCCCGATCCTCGTCACGAAACTCCTCGGCCATGGCGCGGATATTTTCCACCTCCTTGAGGATGTTCTCCGCCCGCGCCAGGATCTTCTGTCCCGCCGGCGTCACGTGCGCGAAGTGCTTGCCAGTGCGGTGAAAGATTTCCAGCCCCAGTTCTTGTTCCAGCAATTTGACCTGCTTGCTCACCCCGGGCTGGGAGGTGAACAGCCGTTCGGCTGCCTCGGTGACGTTGAGGTTATTCTCGACGATGGCCTGCAGGTATCGGAATTGCTGGAGTTTCATGGGCGGGGGCTCTTGGGTGCCGATGTCGTCGGATCCGTTACTCGGGAATCCGCTTATCCTGGGGGTGGGATTTATGCCCTGGGGTGATTGATGAAGAATTTAATATTCTTTCAAAGGAGTCTATCGGACTGCTAGGTTTGGGTCATCATTATTGATAAAGCGCAAGAGGTGACCCGTCATGAGCCACGCACATCCAGTATCCGGGCAGGAATACAGCACCATCCAACGCGAAGCGGCCCTGCGTCGGCGGATGGTGAGTCTGGAGCGGGAGCTCAAGAAGGTGGAGGCAGAACTGGACGGCGTACGCCAGTCCCGCTCCCGGCAGGGGGCCGGCGCGGCGTTCCCGTCGCAGCCTCGTTTTGATCATCCGCTGCCGGTCGCCGCGGGGTAAGGTGCGCGCCCACCGCCCCCCCTCATCCCCAGCCCTTCTCCCCCGAGGGGAGAAGGGAGTCAAGGCCCTCATCGATAGCCCCTCTCCCCTCAGGGAAAGTCAAGGCCCCCATCGATAGCCCCTCTCCCCTCAGGGAAAGTCAAGGCCCCCATTGATAGCCCCTCTCCCCTCAGGGGAGAGGGGTTGGGGTGAGGGGCGAACCCGCCACCTCACTTCACCCGCATCCCCGGCTCGGCCCCCTCGTCCGGCGACAGGATGAACAGATCCTTGCCGCCGGGCCCGGCGGCCAGCACCATCCCCTCGGAAACACCAAACTTCATCTTGCGCGGCGCCAGGTTGGCCACCATGACTGTCAGTCGGCCTTCCAGGTCCGCCGGGTCGTAGGCCGACTTGATCCCGGCAAAGACCTGACGCGTCTCGCCCCCCAGGTCCAGGGTGAGACGCAGCAGCTTGTCCGCCCCCTTCACATGCTCCGCCTGAGCGATGCGGGCGATGCGCAGGTCCACCTTGGCAAAATCATCAAAGCTGATCTCATCGCGAATCGGATCCTTCGCCAACGGCCCCGTGGGTTTTGACGGAGTCGGCTCCAGGCTCTCCTTCGAGGCTTCCAGCAGGGCCTGAACGGCCACCGGGTCCACCCGGGTCATCAGCGGCTCATAGGTGTTGATGCGCGCCCCGGTCAGGGGCTTGGCCACCGCATCCCAGGTCAGCGGTTCCACATTCAGGAAGGTCTCGGCCCGTTCGGCCATGGCTGGCAGCACGGGCTTGAGGTAGGTCATCAGCACCCGGAACAGGTTGATCCCCTGGGTGCAGATGCCCTGAACCTGGGGCAGGGTGTCCTCCTGCTTGGCCAGCACCCAGGGCTTTTGCTCATCCACATACTGGTTGGCGGTATCTGCCAGGGACATGATCACCCGCATGGCTTGCCCGAATTCGCGGCGCTCATACAGGCCGGCAATTTCGTCACCGGCGCGACGGAAGCGGTCATACAGGTCCGGATCGGGCAGTGTCTCAGCCAGCCGTCCCTCGAATCGCTTGTGAATGAAGCCGGCACAGCGTGAGGCAATGTTCACCACCTTGCCCACCAGGTCGCTGTTCACCCGGGCGATGAAGTCGTCCAGGGACAGGTCGATGTCGTCCACGCCGGGGCCCAGCTTGGCGGCAAAGTAGTAGCGCAGGTATTCCGGTTGCAGGTGCTCCAGGTACGTGCTGGCCTTGATGAAGGTGCCCCGGGACTTGGACATCTTCTGGCCATTGACGGTGAGAAACCCGTGGCAGTGCACCGCCGTGGGGGCACGGAAACCGGCCCCATGCAGCATGGCCGGCCAGAACAAGGTATGGAAGTAGGCGATGTCCTTGCCGATGAAGTGGTGCAGTTCCGTGTCGCTGTCCGGGTTCCACCAGGCGTTGAAGTCCAGGCCGTGCTGATCGCAGTAGTTCTGGAAGCTGGCCATGTAGCCGATGGGGGCGTCCAGCCACACATAGAAGAACTTGCCCGGGGCGTCGGGGATCTCGAAGCCCCAGTAAGGGGCGTCCCGGGAGATGTCCCAGTCATTCAGGCCCGCCTCGAACCACTCCCGCAGCTTGTTGCGGATCTCCCCCTGCAGGCTGCCGGAGCCGGTCCAGTCCCGCAGCATCTTGTGAAAGTCGGCCAGCTGGAAGAAGTAGTGCTCGGATTCCCTCTCCACGGGGGTGGCGCCGGAGATGGCGGACACCGGATTCTTCAGGTCCGTGGGGGTGTAGGTGGCCCCGCAGGCCTCGCAGGAGTCGCCGTACTGGTCGGCGGCGCCGCAGCGGGGGCATTCGCCCTTGATGAACCGGTCCGGCAGGAACATGCCTGCCTCGGGGTCGTAGGCCTGGCGGATGGTGCGCCGGGCGATGTGGCCCTTTTCCTTCAGCCGACCGTAGATGAGCTCGGCGAAATGCCGATTCTCGGGGGAATGGGTGCTGTGGTAGTTGTCGAAATTCACCAGAAAGCCGGCGAAGTCCTGGCGGTGTTCCTGACCGATGCGTTCGATGAGTTCATCCGGCGTGATGCCCTCGCTGCGGGCCTTGAGCATGATGGGGGTGCCGTGGGCGTCATCGGCACACACGTACAGGCAGCGATGGCCACGGGTCTTTTGAAAGCGCACCCAGATGTCGGTCTGGATGTATTCCACCAGATGCCCCAGGTGGATGGGTCCGTTGGCATAGGGCAGGGCACTGGTGACGAGGATGTTGCGGGTGTGGGATGTCATGATCGGGACGCTACGGGGAAAACCGTTGAAGTTAACAGTTTCCCGGCGGGCGGGCCAGCGAACGTGCCCGCCGCCTCCCCTCATCCCCAGCCCTTCTCCCCCGAGGGGAGAAGGGAGTTGTAGCCCCTCTCCCTCGGGGGAGAGAGGGGGGGGGTTGCCCCTCTCCCGCTGGCGGGAGAGGGGTTGGGGTGAGGGCCGTCGGGGCATAGGGGTTGGGGTCAGGCTGCCATCGTGTAGAATCCCGGGGATTGCAAGATTGCGGAGTGAAGAACATGGCGGAACTGTCTCGGCTCAAGATTGAAACGGCCCTCAAGGAGATTCAGGATCCTTACCTGGACAAGGACCTTGTGTCCGCCAACGAGGTGAAGGACATCCAGATCGACGGTGCCTCGGTGACCGTGCAACTCACCCTGGGCTATCCGGCAGCCGGTTGGCATGGCGAGCTCACGCGCCTGGTGGAGGACAAGCTCAAGGCCATCGACGGCGTTGATCAGGTGTCGGTGAACATTGCTACCCGCATCGTCGCCCATGCGGTGCAGCGCACCCTCAAGCCCCTGGAAGGCATCAAGAACATCATCGCCGTGGCCTCCGGCAAAGGCGGCGTGGGCAAGTCCACCACCGCCGTCAATCTGGCCCTGGCCTTGAAGGCCGAAGGCGCCACCGTGGGCATCCTGGACGCGGACATCTACGGCCCCAGTCAGCCGCGCATGCTGGGCATCTCCGGCAAGCCGGAGACCAAGGACGGCAAGACCATGCAGCCCATGGAGAATCATGGCCTGCAGGCCATGTCCATCGGCTTCCTCATCGAAGAGGACACCCCCATGATCTGGCGTGGCCCCATGGTCACCCAGGCCCTGGAGCAGCTGCTGCGCGACACCAACTGGTCGGAACTGGATTACCTGATCATCGACCTGCCCCCGGGCACCGGCGACACCCAGCTCACCCTGGCGCAGAAGATCCCGGTGAGCGGCGCCATCATCGTCACCACCCCCCAGGACATCGCCCTGCTGGATGCCCGCAAGGGCCTGAAGATGTTCGAGAAGGTGGACGTGCCCGTGCTGGGTGTGGTGGAGAACATGAGCATCCACATCTGCTCCAATTGCGGCCACGAAGAGCATATCTTCGGCCAGGGCGGCGGCGAGCGCATGGCCGAGGAATACGGCGCCGAGTTCCTGGGCGCCCTGCCGCTGGACATGCATATCCGTGAGCAGGTGGATGGAGGCAATCCCACCGTGGTGGCCGATCCGGAAGGCCGCGTGGCCGAGATCTACCGGGAGATCGCCCGCCGCTCCGCCGCGCGCCTGGCCACCCAGGCCAAGGACTTCAGTTCCAAGTTCCCCAACATCGTCATCCAGAACACCTGACCCATGTCCATCAAATCCGACCACTGGATCCGCCGCATGGCGGAAGAACACGGCATGATCGAGCCCTTCGAGCCGGGCCAGGTGCGCTATGTCGGAGATGAACGCATCATCTCCTACGGCACCTCCAGCTACGGCTACGACGTACGCTGCGCGGATGAATTCAAGGTGTTCACCAACATCAACTCCACCATCGTCGATCCCAAGCACTTCGACGAGCGCAGCTTCGTGGATGTGAAGTCGGACGTCTGCATCATCCCGCCCAACTCCTTTGCGCTGGCGCATACCATGGAGTATTTCCGGATTCCGCGGAGTGTTCTGACCGTCTGTCTAGGCAAGAGCACCTATGCCCGCTGTTTTCGTGGGGATACCCGGGTGGCCCTGGCTGACGGCACCGCGCCCACGCTGGAGGACATGGCCAGGCGTGCGGAGCAGGGCGAGTGGTTCTGGGGCTACAGCATCGGTGAATACGGCCGCATCATCGTGACATTGCTGGAAGCGCCCCGCTTCATTGGTCGCGATGCACTGATGGCGGTCACCCTGGACAATGACGAAGTGATTCATTGCACGCCGGATCATGAATTCCTCCGACGCGACGGTCGCCGGGTGCAGGCCCATGAGCTGCGGGACGGGGATTCCTTGATGCCGCTGTATCGGCAGTTGGCACGCGGGTACGAGGTCGTCTATCAGCCTCTCAACGGACACCTTTATCCCACCCACCGACTGGCCGACGAATGGAATCTTCGTAATGGCATCTATGCCGACGAGCCGGGCACACATCGCCACCACAAGGATATGGATCGCCGGAACAACATGCCCTGGAATATCGAGCGCATGGAAGCCTCCGAGCATATCCGCCTGCATAATGAACGCAGTTATGGCGAGGATTTCGACCCGGATGAGCACAGCGAATCCATTCGCCAGGCCCTGGAACGTTTGCGTGAGGATCCTCAGTGGCTGTCCCGCTATCGGGCGGCACAATCCCGACGTGCCAGGCAGTTCTGGACTGAGCCGCGCTATGAGAAGGTCAGGGAGTCGTTGCGACAGAAGCGCCTGGATGCCTGGACCGACGAGCGTCGCTCACAGCAGCGCGAAGCCATGCTGCGCTACTACACCGATCCGGCGGCTCGGGAGCTGTCTTCGCGTATCTCCCGCAGCGCGTGGTCGCGGGATCGGGGTGAGCGCCGGTCCCGTCAGGCCGCCCTGGCTCGCAGTATTAACTTGCGGGAAGAAATCACCGCAGATGTGGTCCGCGAGGCCCTTGAGCGGACTGGATCCATCCGTGGTGCAGCTCGCCTGCTCAATTGTGATCGCTCCGTGTTCCTGCGCTTCCCGCAGGAGTTGGCATCCTTCCGAGGTGTGCAGGGACAGGTCAGGCACAACCATAAGGTGAAGTCCATCAAGGAGCTTCCCGGCGATCATGACGTGTACTGCCTGACGGTTCCGGAAGCCGGCAACTTCGCCCTTGAGTCCGGCGTATTCGTCAGCAATTGCGGCATTATCGTCAATGTAACGCCCTTGGAGCCAGAGTGGGAGGGCCATGTGACGCTGGAGTTTTCCAACACCACGCCGCTGCCGGCGCGGATCTACGCCAATGAAGGCGTGGCGCAGATGCTGTTCCTGGAGTCGGATGAGTTGTGCGATGTGTCCTACAAGGATCGGGGCGGTAAGTACCAAGGGCAGCGGGGGGTGACCCTGCCGAGGACATGATGATCTTTGCGGGACCGGACACGGCGCTCTCAAACAGGGCCCTTGGGGAGGCGAGCCACTATTGAGACGGGCAGGCGGGGTCATTCGTCAATGTCGATGAACTTCAACACGGCCAACAGCACCTTTCGGCAGCTACTGGGTAACGGTCTGAGCTATCGGGTGCCTCCCTTTCAGCGTGACTATTCCTGGTCCGATGATGAGTGGGATGACCTCTGGCAAGACATCGTTGCGCTCTTTGAAGAGGATGGAGAGGTTGCCCACTACATGGGCTATTTGGTGTTGCAGTCCTCCGACAGCAAACGCTTCGATATCATCGACGGGCAGCAGCGGATCACAACCATCAGTGTGATGATCCTTGCCGGGCTGGCCTATCTCCAGGATCTGGTGGCGGCGGGTCATGATGCCGATGATAATCGGCGCCGCAAGGAGTTTCTCCGTAATGCCTACATTGGTTACGTGGACCCTGTGACGCTGATCCCGCGTTCCAAACTGGAACTGAACCGTCATAACAACCGCTTTTACCAGACTTATCTCGTGCCTTTGGAGCAGCTGCCGCAGAGGAATCTGCATGCCTCCGAACATCAGCTGCGCAAGGCATTTGTCTGGTTCAAGGAGCGATTTGTCCAGCGCTTTGGTCGCACTCCGGACAGTGGGCGGGAGTTCGCAGCCATGCTGGATGGCCTGGTGGACAAGCTGTTCTTCACCGTCATCACGGTGACGGATGAACTGAACGCCTTCAAGGTCTTCGAGACCCTGAATGCCCGTGGTGTGCGTCTTTCTGCTACCGATCTGCTGAAAAACTATCTGTTCTCGTTGATCAGCAGTGGGGAATTGCACGAGACAGAGATGAAGGCACTGGAAGATCGTTGGGAGCGCATTGTGGGCTTACTGGGGAGCGAAAGTTTCCCCGAGTTCCTGCGGGTATTCTGGAATAGCCAAAACAAGCTGGTGCGTAAATCGGAGTTGTTCAAGACCATTCGCCGTCGCGTGACGACACGAGACCATGCCTTTGAGTTGGTGCGCCAGCTGGATCATTCAGCCGAAACCTATGCGGCGCTGCGGGACCCCATGCATCAGGGCTGGCAGCGTGAAGAGCGCGAAGCGCTTCAGCAGTTGTTGATGTTCAATGTTCGTCAGCCGCTGGCCATGCTCATGGCGTGTTATCGCTGTTTCCACGATGCGGACCGCGCGAGCTTTACCCGGATCCTGAGGGCTGTGTCGGTGGTATCACTGCGCTATAACGTGATCTGCAGTCTGCAAACCCATGAGCAGGAGCGCGTCTACAATGAGATGGCCCGCAAGCTAAGTGGGGGTGAATACACAGGGCTCAATCATGTGCTCATGGCATTGAATGAGATTTATCCTGATGATAGGGCGTTCAAGGCAGCGTTTACCGTCAAGGCACTGAAAACCACGAATACGCGTAACAAGAAGGTCGTGCGGTATATCCTGTTTGAGTTGGAGAGGCAGCGCTCGGGGCTGGATCTGGATTTCGAGAGTAGCGCCTACAATCTGGAGCACATCCTGCCAGAGAGCCCCTCTGAAGCCTGGAATGCCATGGATGATCATCAGCGGGAGCGCTGCGTTTATCGTCTAGGCAACATGACGCCGCTGGAGGCGACTGCAAATCGGGATCTTGGCAATGATGGTTTTGCGGTCAAACGAGAGGCCTATCTCAAGAGTCAATTCACGATCACTCGCGCCATTGCGGAGCGATATGATGAATGGGACGAAGCGAGGATAGAAGCACGGCAAAGAAAACTGGCTGACTTGGCCGCGACCATCTGGAAAATCAACTGAGTCGATGGCGAGGTGAACTGCTCAAGCCCATGGCTGACCTTCGGGAACCAGCGGTGGGGTGCGGCGGCGGCGCGGGGCGTTGACCCGATGGATTTCCATCAGCCAATCATCCAGACAGGGGGCCTGCCACGAGCTTATCCTCCATCAGGGGCATGACAGCACCCCCATACTTGAGGTTTAATGTAGGCTTTCCCGGCACACCTGCGCCGCGGTCGGCGGGGCGGGTTTTCAGCCGCCCGGACCGCATGCCACAGAGGTTCTATACGACATGCAACAGACGGCCAACCACCACGACGCCGAACGCGTGGTGGGCTACACGCTACACGGGCGCCGTTACCTGAATGTGACCAATCGCTGCACGCTGCGCTGCGCCTTCTGCCCCAAGTTCAACAAGACCTGGGACGTGCAGGGCTACGGCCTGCGCATGCACGCCGACCCCACCGTGGCCGAGATGATCGAGGCCGTGGGCGACCCGGCCCAGTGGGATGCGGTGGTCTTCTGCGGTCTGGGCGAGCCCACCTTGCGACTGGAAGACATCCTCGAAGTGGCCCGTGAGGTCAAGGCGCGGGGTGCCCGCAGCGTGCGCATCAACACCGATGGCCTGGCCAACCTGGTCCACGGCCGTGACGTGACCCCGGAGATGGCCGGCTGCATCGATGCCCTGTCCATCTCGCTGAACGCACAGGACGAACTCACCTACGAGCGCCACTGCCGCCCCAAACTCCCTGGCAGCCATGCTGCCCTGCTGGACTTCGCCCGCAAGGCCCGGGCCCATGTGCCCGAGGTCACCCTCACCGCCGTGGATGGCCTGGCAGGCGTGGACATCGCTGCCTGCGAGGCCATCGCCCGGGATCTGGGCGTGGGTTTCCGGCGCCGTGTGCTGGACAAGGTGGGTTGACCCGTGGGGTTGAGTGACCGCGTCAACACCCTGGGCCGTGACCTCAAGGCCCGTTTCGGCCAGCGAGTACACAAGCTCACCGTGAGCGCCGGGTTCGTCTGTCCCAACATGGATGGCACCCGCGGCCGCGGTGGCTGCACCTTCTGCAACAACGACAGCTTTGCACCCCAGGGGCAGGACGGTGGCGAGGTGGCCCGTCAACTCCAGGCCGGCCGCGAGATCATTGTCCGGCGCAATGGCGCCAGCCTGTATCTGGCCTATTTTCAGGCCTACACCAACACCTATGCCGAGGTGGATCGCCTCAAGCACCTCTATGATGCCGCCCTGGAACAACCCGGCGTGGTGGGGCTGGCCATCGGCACACGCCCCGACTGCGTGCCGGACAAGGTGCTGGATCTGCTGTGCGCCTACCGGGATCAGGGCTATCTCATCTGGCTGGAACTGGGTCTGCAGACCGCCTTTGACGAGACCCTCAACCGGGTTAACCGGGGTCATGGCTTCGGCGAATACAAGGACGCCGTGCGCCGTGCCCGCCGTCGCGGACTGCTGGTGTGCACCCACCTGATCCACGGCCTGCCCGGCGAGACGCCCTGGCACCAGCGCGAGACCCTGAGCCGGGTGCTCAACGAGGGCACCGATGGCCTCAAGCTCCACCCCCTGCACGTGGTGCGCGGCACGCAACTGGCCCGTCAGTGGCGCGCCGGAGAGTACCGCCCCTGGAGCCTGAACGAATACGTGAACACCGCCGTGGACCTTATCGAGATGACCCCACCGGAGGTGGTGTTCCACCGCCTCACCGCCACCGCCCGCGAACCCCTGCTGCTGGCCCCTGACTGGTGCGCCAGCAAGTGGAACGCGATCAATGGCATCGAACAGGAACTCACGCGCCGGGGCACCCGTCAGGGTGCGCGCCATCCCTACCCAGACAGTCACCTTCCCGGAACCCAGGAGAGTTGTTGATGAACCCACAACGTATGGAGCTGGTCTGCCCTGCCGGTGGCCTGCCCGCGCTGCGTACAGCGGTGGACCACGGTGCCGACGCCGTCTACCTGAGCCTGCGCGGCGAGACCAATGCCCGTAACTTTCCGGGCCTGAATTTCGACCGCAAGGCACTGGCCAAGGGCATCGCCTATGCTCATGGCAAGGGCACCAAGGTGTACATGGCCCTGAACACCTATCCGCAACCGGATATCTGGAAGGCTGCCACCGAGGCGGTGGATGCCGCCGCCGCCGAGGGTGTGGACGCCGTCATCCTGGCGGATCTGGGCCTGATGCGTCATGCCGCTGACAACCATCCGGATCTCACCCTGCACCTGTCCGTGCAGGGCTCGGCCACCACCGCCGAGGCCCTCAACTTCTACCACGATCGCTATGGCGTGCGTCGCGCTGTGCTGCCGCGGGTGCTGTCCCTGTCCCAGGTGGCCCAGGTGATCGAGCGCACCAAGGTGGATATCGAGGTGTTCGGTTTTGGCAGCCTGTGCGTGATGGTGGAAGGGCGCTGCATGCTCTCTTCGTATGCCACTGGCGATTCCCCCAACACCAAGGGGGCCTGCTCTCCGGCCCACTCCGTGCGCTGGATCGAGACCGATCGTGGCCGCGAGGCCCGCCTCAACGGCGTGCTCATCGACACCTTCCGGGAAGGCGAGAGCGCCGGATATCCGGTGATCTGCAAGGGCCGCTATCACGTGGGCAACGGCGAGGACACCGTGTATGCCATCGAGGAGCCCACCAGCCTGAGCACCCTGGACATCCTGCCCGACCTGCTCAAGGCGGGCGTCAAGGCCATCAAGCTGGAAGGCCGCCAGCGCAGCCCCGCCTACGTGGGCAAGGCCACACAGGTGATGCGTCAGGCCCTGGATGCCGTACACGCCAACCCCGACAATTATACGCCGAAGCCGGAATGGGCCCAGCAGCTCGCCGGCATGTCCGAAGGACGCACCCAGACCCTGGGTGCCTTGCACAGAGCCTGGCAATGAAACTTTCTCTGGGACCGATTCAATATTACTGGCCCCGCGAACGGGTCATGGACTTCTACAAGGCCGTGGAGGCCGCCCCGGTGGACATCGTCTACCTGGGCGAGACGGTGTGCTCCAAGCGCCGCGAACTGCGCCCCGCCGACTGGCTGGAACTGGCCGATCACCTGAGCGCAGCCGGCAAGACAGTGGTCATGTCCACCCTGGCCCTCATGGAGGCGGAATCCGAGCGCCTTGCCCTTGAGCGCCTGGTGAACAACGGCCGCTACATGATCGAGGCCAACGACGCCACCGGTCTGGGTCTGGCCATGGGCAAGCCCTTTGTGGCCGGCCCCCACATCAACACCTACAATGCCGGCACCCTGGCGGAACTGGCCGATGTGGGTGCGGTGCGCTGGGTGATGCCGGTGGAGCTGTCCCGGGACATCCTGGCGGCCATGCATGCAGCCCGCCCTCAGGGGCTGGAGACCGAGGTGTGGGGCTTCGGGCGTCTGCCCCTGGCCTTTTCCGCCCGTTGCTTCACCGCCCGGGCTCGCAACCTGCCCAAGGACAACTGCGAGCTGGCCTGCATCGACTATCCCGGCGGGCTGTCCATGACCACCCAGGACGGCAACGATTTCCTCAACATCAACGGCATTCAGTTGCAGTCGGCCGACCCCGCCAATCTGATCCACGCCGTGCCGGAACTGCTGGACATGGGCGTGGAGGTGCTGCGCATCTCCCCGGAACCCGAGGGCACCGAGCAGGTGATCCAGGCCTTCCGCGACTGCATCGAGGGCACCCGCTCCTCGGCCCAGGCCATGGAACAGATCAAGGGCCTGTATCCGAGATTTTCCAATGGTTACTGGAAGGGCGAGGCCGGCATGAACTGGCAGGAGAGCTTATCGGCATGAGCACCCGGCCCTGCCGGGTGTGGAGCGAGCCCACTGCGCCGGGTTCCGTGCAGGCTGCGCGAGATCGTCTCCATCTTGAGGGCTGCGTGGCGGCGGACGAGGCGCGGCTGCGGTTTCACCGCTATCAGCCCACCGCCAGTCTGGGGCGGTTCGAGGCGGTATGCCAAGCCGTGCGCGAGGACTACTGCGCCGATGCCGGCATCCCCGTGGTGCGCCGCCTCACGGGTGGCGGTGCCCTGTATCTGGCCCCCGAACAGTGCTGCCTGAGCCTGAGCCTGCCCCGGCATTGGTTGGGGGAAGGGGATACCCTCACCGCCCTGATGGCCCGTCTCAACCGGGCCCTGGCCCGCGCCCTGCAAAGCCTGGGCGTACCCGCGCGCACGGCGTTTCCCAATGACCTGGAAGTGGACGGCCGCAAGCTGGGGTCGGGCTTCCTGGCCATGGATGCCGAGGCGGTGCTCTACCAGGCGGTGCTGCTGGAAGACCTGGATACGGAAGTGCTGCTCAAGGTGCTGCGCGCCCCTCGGGAGAAGCTCAGCAGTCAGGGCATCCTCAGCGCCCGTCAGCGCTTCATCACCCTGCAGGAACTCTCTGATGCGGCCCCCCATATGGAGGCCGCCAAGGCGGCAGTGACCGAGGCCCTGATGAAAGAGCTGGCCCTGGAGCCGGTGGCCGCGCCGCCTGATCGCTGGATGGCTCTGGATCAGGGCCGATCACCTCCGGCGGTGGATCCGGGGCTGCTGGAGGACTGGTCCGATCAGCACCAGGATCATTGGGAGGCCTTCCTGTCCACCGCCGGTGGCGTGTTGAACCTGCGACTCACGCCGGATGCAGAAGGCCGTGTGATCGAGAAGGCCGTCTTCGCCGGTGCCGTGCATGTCTCACCCCCCGACCTGTTCCGCTCCCTGGCCGATGCCCTCACCGGTGCCCCGCTGGACGCCGCCGAGGTGCGTCTGATCCGCCGTCTTCGCACCGAAGCGGGGCAGACGCCGGGTTTTGGGCCCGATGAGTTGTCCTTGCTGCTGCGCCTGGCCCTGGGGCGTCGCTCCGAGCAGGCCCTGGGGCTGTCCAACTGGCAGGCCAATCGTTTGATGGTGCACCGGGTGACCGGCAACGAGACCGCCCGGCAGATCCTGGATCGTGCCACGGTGATGCTGGTGCCTTATTGCGCCAAGCCGGCCTGGTGTCGATGGCGCCACGAGGATGGCTGCCCCGAGTGCGGGGCCTGCGAGGTGGGTGAAGCCTATCGTCTGGCCCGGGAGCGGGGGCTGGAGGTGGTGACCATTACCCAGTATGAGCATCTCTGTGATGTACTGGAACAGATGCGGGCCCGGGGTGTGCCAGCCTACGTGGGCATGTGCTGCCGCCACTTTTACCTCAAGCGCATCCACGCCTTTCGTCATGCGGGTATGCCGGCGGTGCTCATGGATATCAGCGGTTCCAACTGTTATGAACTGGGGCAGGAGGACGAGGCCTACGAAGGCCGTTTCACTGCCGAGGCCCAACTGGATGGGGAACTGCTGGAGAAGGTGATGGTGTGGGTGCCGAAGCTACCCGATTCGTCGTGACTGTTCAGTCGTTTTCACGACGCACGGTCACTTCCAGTTCGCCATCCATGGTTTCCTGGATATGGAATTCGATGGGACTGCAGCAGGTGGGGCAGTCCTCCACGTAGCTGTCACCCATCTCCAGGATATCCACGCGGGTTTCGAAGGTCTCGCCGCAGTGGGGGCACTGGGTGGTGATGAATTCGAGCGGATGGGTCATGTTTATCGGGCCCCTCTTGCCCCTCACCCCAACCCCTCTCCCCAGAGGGGAGAGGGG